>NZ_LZIX01000041.1:0-2850 GCF_001666955.1 Mycobacterium sp. E735
GAATGCTTCGCCCAGCTGGGCATCCAGCGCACCAGTGTGCAGGACGTGGCGCGCATGGCGAAGGTCTCGCGGGGCACCATCTATCGGTACTTCGTCGATCGCGATGTCCTGATCGAAGCCGCCATCGAGCATGGCGCACAAGGCTTCTACCGTGAAGTCGCCGCGGCGATGGCCAAGAAATCAACGCTGGCAGAACAACTCGGCGCGATGGCCGAGACCCACGCCAGAATCCTGCTCGACCATCGCACACGGAACCGTTTGATGGCCGACGATGCCGAGCTGATGCGGCACATGATCTCCGATGGTGACACCGCGGTCCGGCGATCCACGCAGTTTCTCGAACCTTACGTGCGGGCCGCGCGCGAGCGCGGCGAGGTGGGCACCGGCGTCGACGTGAGTGCGGCCAGCGAATGGCTGGCCCGCATCATCTGGTCGTTCTCGACCGTCAACGAGGCCCAGACGTTCGACATGTCCAAGCCGGACACTGTCCGGCGCTACGTGGAAACGTTCGCCATCAACGGGCTTCGCTGAAGGACTGAGCGGCGTCGCTCAACTAAACAATAGATGTACTATTGTTCTCCGATGTCGAATGGCTTTCGACACTGGATTCTCGATCGGTGGTCAGCGCATGGGCGAACGGACATTGGCCGGCAAGCGGGTCGTGGTGGTGGGCGCATCGGCCGGGATCGGGCGGGCGTTCGCCGTCCGTGCCGGCAAGGAGGGCGCCGACCTGCTCATCGCGGCGCGCCGACGAGACCGTCTCGACGAGGTCGCCGCCGATGCCGGCTGCGGCGCGGCCATCAGCGCGGATGTGCGTAACGCTGACGATTGCGCGCGGCTCGCCGATATGGCCCGAGCGAGCCTTGGTGAAATCGACCTGCTGTTCATCTCGGTGGGGTACGCGCCCTTGAGAATGTTCGCCGACACTTCCGTCGACGATTGGACGGACGTGATGCAGACCAATGTCGTCGGCGTGCATCAAGTCATCAAGTGCTGCCTGCCGGTGCTCGCGCCCGCCGCGATCGTCAGCGCCCTGTCCTCCGAAACTGTCGGCCAGCCACGGACCGCGTTGGGCGCCTATTCCTCCAGCAAGGCCGCGCTATCAGAAAGCCTGAATGCCTGGCGCACTGAGCATCCCGGCTTTCGCTACTGCTGTGTCACCGTGGGTGGCACCGTTCCGACGGAGTTCACCGCGGCGTTCGACCCCGGGCTGCTCGGCGTGGTCGTGCAAGATTGGGTGGCGCACGGCCTCTTGCAAGAGACATTGATGTCGCCCGCCGACGTCGCCGACATGCTGGCGGGAACGTTCGCCAGCGCTTTGAACTTTCCCGCCGTCGGCCTCGAGCAGCTCGTAATTCGTCCACCGTCGTCGCCGCGTCGCGCCGTGACGGTATGAGGCCGGCGACGAGAGGGTAGTGATGCCAACGCAAGTCGAGTCGGCGTGGCCCGATTACCCCGATTACCGGATCGAGGCGACCCCGTGTCCATACCGGGGTCAGGTGTGGTTCGGTGACGTGCTCGTTGCCCAGAGCGACCGGTGCCTCGTGGTGACCGAGACCGACCACGAGGACCGCTTGTACTTTCCCGAATCCGACGTGCGGTGGGAGTTGTTCCGCCCGTCGGATCACAGCACCGTCTGCCCTTTCAAGGGCCGGGCGAGTTACTGGAGCCTTGACGGGGCGGATTCCGGCGTCGAGAACGTCGTGTGGGCCTACCGCACCCCGTTGCCAGAGGTCGCAGCGATTGCGGGACACGTCTGTTTCTACGACGACGCGCTGCGGGTGGTCGTCGTCGAAGAGTGGCCGGACGGCTCAAAGATCCCTGCGACGTTCCCGCTATGGGGAGACGCCGACGAGCTGTGCAGAATCATCGACGTGCAGCAGGTATCCGAAAGCGGGTTCGTCGGGCCAGCGCACGGGCCGACGCGTCGCAATGTCGTCGAGGGTGGCCAGCTGCTCGGCGAGGCGATCGTCGCGGCGTCGAAAGCGCTTCCCGGGCAACGAATCACGTCGGCATCGATGATCTTCGCCAAAGCGGCTTCATTCGACGCGCCCGTGGACCTGTCCGTCGATGTGCTTCGCAGGGGCAGATCGTTTTCATCGGCCGAAATACGCATCAGCCAGGGCGGGGTGCTGCGTAGTGCGGGCTTGGTGCTTGCGGACTCCGGAGCCGGCGACGTCATGCGGCACGTCGAGGCCATGCCGGCCGTTCCGGGGCCCGACGAGGCGGTGTCGTTTCCTGGCTTCGGGATGACCGGCCGCGAGATCCGGGTGGTCGATGGGGCTTACGATCCGGATCCCGATCGGGTGGGCCCGCCGATCATCAACGTGTGGGTGCGATTCCGCGATGCGCCGCCGACCCCTTACCTGCAGACGGCGTTGCTGGCCCAGTCGACGACGCATTGGACTATCGCCGCGGGTATGTTGCCGCATCCGGGTTTGGGCGAAGCCCGCGCGCATGCCACCTTGTCGACCGGAATCATGAAAGCCACCATCGCGTTTCACGACGACGTGGATGTTACCGACTGGCTGCTGTACACCAACCACGCCTTCTGGTCGGGACGGGGGCTTGTGCAGGGCGACGGCCGGGTGTTTGCCCGAGATGGACGGCTCGCCGCGTCGTACACGATCCAGGCGATGGTGCGTGAGTTCGCGACCGAGCCCGCGGCGATGGGCCGCGACAGCCGCACGGCTATGTGATGGGCAGGTGAAATTCGCGACCGCGTCAGCGCAGGCCGTTGATCGCGAATTTCTCGACGTAGCGGCGGACCGTGGCCGGCTTGGTCATATCGAAGGTCAGACCTTGATTGACAGTCGAAAAGGAATAGATGATTCTCGCCAGCCATTCGCT
>NZ_LZIX01000042.1:0-7486 GCF_001666955.1 Mycobacterium sp. E735
ATCCGCGAGACGGTGTCGGCGCTGCTGGCCCCGCTGGGCATCGAACACACGCTGCAATACCGGCGGGGTGTGCCGCCGGTGGTCAACGAGGACGTCTCGACGCGCATCCTCACCCACGCGATCGAGGCCATCGGCCCCGACGCGCTGGCCGATACCCGCCAGTCGGGTGGGGGCGAGGACTTCTCCTGGTACCTCGAGGAGATTCCCGGTGCGATGGCGCGCCTGGGCGTCTGGCCGGGGCAGGGACCGCAGCTGGATCTGCACCAGCCGACGTTCGACCTCGACGAGCGGGCCCTGGCGATCGGGCTGCGGGTGATGGTCAACATCGTCGAGCAGTCGGCCGCGTTCGCGCTGCTGCCCTAGCGCGTCGCCCGCATGACGTGCTCGGCGATGTGCGCGTAACTTCGCAACGTGACGTCCGCCGCGTCGCTCATGATGTTGTAGCCATGGTCGACGCCGGCGACCTCGTAGTACTCCGCCAATGCCCCGACGGCGTGGAGCTTGTCGGCGTAGCGGCGGGCTTCGTCGCGAAGTCGATCGTGTTCGGCCGTCACGACCAGCGCGGGCGCGATACCGGTGATCCCGTCGGCGTTGCCCGCCCAGGCCGGGGACGCCAGGCGGTCGCGCCGCTGGGCCGGGTCGGGCACGTACGCGGTGTCGAAGACCTCGCCCATCCACGGCTTCAGGATGGCGCGGCCGCCCAGGCTGGACGCCTTGTCGCGGGCGGGCGTCACCAGGTCGAGCGGGGCGTAGTGCAGGACCTGCAGCGCGATGCGGGGGCCGCCGTTCTCCAGCGCCAGCCGTGCGGCCGCGGCACTGAGGTTGCCGCCCGCGCTCTGGCCCCCGACGCACAGCCGCCCACCGTCCCAATCGCGGTCGGGGTCGGCCGCCCAGCGGACGATGTCGTAGACCTGGTGTGGCGCCGCCGGGAAGCGGCGCCGCGGCGCCAGCACGTAGTCGGGATTGATCACCACCACGCCGGCGTTGGCGGCCAGGTACCGGCACCAGGGATCGTCCTGTTCGGGGTGCCCGACCACGAAGCCCCCGCCGTGCACGTTGACGTAAACCGCCTGGTTCGCCGTGCCGGCCGGCGGGTGGTAGACGGTTGCCGGTACGGGGCCGTGCCGGGCTCCGATGGTGACCTCGGTGGTCCGGCCGCGGAATTCGGGGAATCGCACGGCGGCCTTGGGGGCCGGGTTCACGACGGCGGCGAAAGTGCGGGCCAGTGCGTCGGCGACGACTGGTCTGGAGAGAATCGACACGGGCCCTAGGAGCCCGTTCCCGGGCCGATGTTGTGGGCCGGTCTGGTGCGCAGGTTGTGCACGTAATCGCTTGGGGCTCCGGCGATTTCGGCGGCGTCAGCCATCACGCCCAGGTATCGCGCCGAGGGCAGGCCGCCCTCCCAGGCGTCGAGCACGTACAGCCAGGCCAGCACGGGGTCGGTGCTGGTGTCCGACGAGATGCGTTCCACCCGGCAGCGGATCTTCTTGTGGACGCCGAACTCCGAGCCCTCCCACCGGTCGAGGTTGTTCTCGTCGGCCGGGGTCATGTCGTAGAGGACGACGAACACCTTGGAGGTCGGGTCTTCGACCACCGTGGCCAGCGCGCCTTCCCAGCCGATGTCCTCGCCGCCGAACGTCAGGCGCCAGCCGTGCAGCCAGCCGGTTCCGGCCATCGGGGAATGGGGTGCCCGCTTGAGCATCTGCTCAGGATCCATGTTCGACCCGTAGGCGGCGTAGAGCGGCACGGGGAAATCTTAGACGTCACCCGCACGAGCGGTCTTCTCCCAAGCGTTTCGCCGCGCTGTTCAATGGCGCGGCTTCTCCTCACGCCGCCGTGCGGCGTGCATCGTCGCCGCGCTGTTCAATGGCGCGGCTTCTCCTCACGCCGCCGTGCGGCGTGCATCGTCGCCGCGCTGCACGGTGACCGGGTCCCCCGCTAGGTTGGGGGCTGTGGCGACCCGCATCGTGATCCTCGGTGGCGGCCCGGCCGGTTACGAAGCCGCGCTGGTGGCCGCCACCTCCCACCCCGACACCACGCACGTCACCGTGATCGACTCCGACGGCATCGGCGGCGCGGCCGTGCTGGACGACTGCGTGCCCTCCAAGACTTTCATCGCCTCGACCTGGCTGCGGACCGAGCTGCGCCGGGCACCGCGGCTGGGGTTCGACATCGACATCGACGACGCCAAGATCTCGCTGCCGCAGATCCACGCCCGGGTCAAGCAACTCGCCACCGAGCAGTCGGCCGACATCACCGAACAGCTCCTCGGCATGGGCGTGCACGTGGTGGCCGGTCGCGGCGAGCTGATCGACCCCACGCCCGGGCTGGCCTGCCACCGCGTCAAGGCGACCGCCCCCGACGGCAGCAGCGGGGAGTTCGAGGCCGACGTCGTGCTGATCGCGACCGGCGCCAGCCCGCGGGTCCTGCCGTCGGCCCAGCCCGACGGCGAGCGGATCCTGACCTGGCGGCAGCTCTACAACCTCGAGGCGCTGCCCTCGCACCTCGTCGTGGTCGGGTCGGGCGTCACCGGCGCCGAGTTCGTGCACGCCTACACCGAGCTGGGTGTTCCGGTGACGGTGGTCGCCAGCCGGGACCGGGTGCTGCCCTATGAGGACGCCGACGCCGCGGCGGTGCTGGAGGAGGCGTTCTCCGAACGCGGTGTCGAGCTGGTCAAGAACGCGCGAGCGCAGTCGGTCACCCGCACCGACGGCGGCGTGCTGGTCACCCTGGCCGACGGGCGCACCGTCGAGGGCAGCCACGCCCTGATGACGATCGGTTCGGTGCCCAACACCGGCGGCCTCGGCCTGGACCGGGTCGGCATCGAGCTGGGCCGCGGCGGCTACCTGACCGTGGACCGGGTGTCGCGGACCTCGGTGGCGGGCATCTACGCCGCGGGCGACTGCACCGGCCTGCTGCCGCTGGCGTCGGTGGCCGCCATGCAGGGCCGGATCGCGATGTACCACGCGCTGGGCGAGGGCGTCAGCCCGATCCGGTTGCGCACGGTGGCGGCGACGGTCTTCACCAGGCCCGAGATCGCGGCCGTCGGCGTGCCGCAGACGATGATCGATGACGGGTCGGTGTCGGCCCGGACGATCATGCTGCCGCTGCGCACCAACGCGCGGGCCAAGATGTCCGGCTTGCAACAGGGTTTCGTGAAGATGTTCTGCCGAAAGTCCACCGGCGTGGTGATCGGCGGCGTGGTGGTGGCCCCGATCGCCTCCGAGCTGATCCTGCCGATCGCCGTGGCCGTCCAGAACCGCATCACCGTCAACGAGCTGGCCCAGACGCTGGCCGTTTACCCGTCGTTGTCCGGATCGATCACCGAGGCCGCTCGTCGCCTGATGGCGCACGACGATCTGGACTAGCCTGGTTTCGACACCGTCCTACTGGCGAGTAACCGGGTGAGGAGTCCTCTGCCGTGACCGATCCGATGCACGCGCCCACCGAGTTGGGCTCGCCGGCGTCCGTGCTGGGACCGCAGCACCGCGAGGTGGCCTGGGAGCGGCTGGGCACCGAGCAGTTCGACGTCGTCGTCATCGGCGGCGGCGTGGTGGGGTCCGGCTGCGCGTTGGACGCCGCCACCCGCGGCTTGAAGGTGGCGCTCGTCGAGGCGCGCGATTTCGCGTCGGGCACCTCAAGCCGCTCGTCGAAGATGTTCCACGGCGGGTTGCGCTATCTCGAGCAGCTGGAGTTCGGGTTGGTGCGCGAGGCGCTCTACGAGCGCGAGCTGTCGCTGACCACCCTGGCGCCGCATCTGGTCAAGCCGATGCCCTTCCTGTTCCCGCTGACCAACCGCGTGTGGGAACGGCCCTACGTCGCCGCGGGCATCTTCCTCTACGACCGGATGGGCGGCGCGAAATCCGTTCCCGCGCAAAAGCATTTGACCCGGGCGGGCGCCTTGCGGTTGAGCCCGGGCCTCAAACGCAGCGCGCTGATCGGCGGAATCCGTTATTACGACACCGTCGTCGACGACGCCCGGCACACCATGACCGTCGCGCGCACGGCCGCCCACTACGGCGCGGTGGTGCGCTCCTCGACCCAGGTGGTCGCGTTGCTGCGCGAGGGGGATCGGGTGACCGGCGTGCGGGTCCGCGACTCCGAGGACGGCGCCGTCACCGAGGTCCGCGGCCATGTCGTCGTCAACGCGACCGGGGTGTGGACCGACGAGATTCAGGCATTGTCCAAGCAGCGCGGGCGGTTTCAGGTGCGCGCGTCCAAGGGCGTGCACGTGGTGGTGCCGCGCGACCGCATCGTCAGCGACGTCGCGATCATCCTGCGCACCGAGAAATCGGTGATGTTCGTCATCCCGTGGGGCAGCCACTGGATCATCGGCACCACCGACACCGACTGGAACCTGGACCTGGCCCACCCCGCGGCCACCAAGGCCGACATCGACTACATCCTGCACACCGTCAACACCGTGCTGGCCATCCCGCTGAGCCATGCCGACATCGACGGCGTCTACGCCGGGCTGCGGCCGCTGCTGGCCGGCGAGAGCGAGGAGACCTCCAAGCTGTCCCGCGAGCACGCCGTGGCGGTGCCCGCGCCGGGCCTGGTGGCCATCGCCGGTGGCAAGTACACCACGTATCGGGTGATGGCCGCCGACGCGATCGACGCCGCGGCCCAGTTCGTCCCGGCCCGGGTGGCGCCGTCCATCACCGAGAAGGTCAGCCTGCTGGGCGCCGACGGCTACTTCGCGCTGGTGAACCAGGCGGAACACGTTGCGGCGCTTCAGGGTTTGCACCCCTACCGGGTGCGGCACCTGCTGGACCGCTACGGCTCGCTGATCGGCGACGTGCTGGGCCTGGCCGCCGACAACGCCGACCTGCTCAGCCCGATCAAGGAGGCGCCGGGCTACCTCAAGGTGGAGGCCCTGTACGCCGTCACCGCCGAGGGGGCGCTGCACCTGGAGGACATCCTGGCCCGCCGTATGCGCATCTCGATCGAGTACTCGCACCGCGGCGTCGACTGCGCCCGCGAGGTCGCCGACGTGGTCGCCCCGGTGCTCGGCTGGACGACGCAGGACGTCGAGCGCGAGGTGGCGAACTACTGCGCCCGGGTGGAGGCCGAGATCCTGTCGCAGGCCCAGCCCGACGACGTGTCGGCGGACGAGTTGCGCGCGAGCGCCCCGGAGGCGCGCGCCGAGATCCTCGAGCCGGTGCCGCTGAATTGAGGCCGGCGCCCCTACCCGTGCGGGACGGGCTCGGCCCGGCCCGGGTGCGGCTGCGCGGGGGACCGGTGTTCGCGGAGCTGACCGACCGGTTCGGTGCGCGGGCCGTGAGCGGACCGGTCGTCGACGCCGACGGAATGCCGATCGACGAGGCGACCGTCCTGCTCGCCGGGTCGTACGTGTTTCTGTACCGCGAACTGCCCGACGAGGTGCCCGTCCCCTTTGAGATCCCGGTGCTGCATCGCGACGCGGACATCGTGGTCGTCGACAAGCCGCACTTCCTGTCCACCATGCCGCGCGGGCGGCACGTGGCGCAGACGGCGCTGGTGCGGCTGCGCCGGGACCTGGGCCTGCCGGAGCTGAGCCCGGCCCACCGCCTCGACCGGCTGACGGCGGGGGTGCTGGTGTTCACCGCCCGCCGCGAGGTGCGCGGCGCATACCAGACGCTGTTCTCCCGGGGGTTGGTGCGCAAGACCTACCTGGCGCGCGCCGCCGTCGACCCGTCTTTGGTGTTGCCGCGCGTGGTCCGGAGCCGAATCATCAAGCGCCGCAGGGTATTACAGGCTACCTGCGAACCCGGGCCGCCCAACGCCGAGACACTGGTGGAACTCGTCTCCCCGGACGGCCTCTACCGGCTGACCCCATGCACCGGGCGCACCCACCAACTGCGCGTGCAGATGAACTCGCTGGGGGTGCCGATCGACGGGGATCCGTTGTATCCCAACATCATCGACGTGCCGGCCGACGACTTCAGCACGCCGCTGCGGTTGCTGGCGCAGCGCATCGAGTTCGACGATCCGGTGACGGGCGCGCGGCGCGCGTTCGTCAGCCGGCGACCGGGACCGTAATTTCGCTCGGTCTGATCGCTTGCCGGGCGCGCATTCCGGGTGGACAGTCGTACTGAAACTTCGAACGCATCGGAGGGCGCCGGTGGAAATCGTACCGTCGGGCCCGGGCTTCGCGGCGGAAGTGCGGGGAGCCAGCATTCACGACGTCGCGGCATCGCAAGTCGCATACGCGGCGATACGGGCGGCGTTCGAAGAGCATTCGGTCCTGGTGTTCCGCGATCAGGACGTCAGCGACGAAGCGCAGCTCGCCTTCTCCCGCCGCTTCGGCCCGCTGGAGGTCACCAAGGTCGGTTCGGAGGGGCACGGCACCAACCTCGTGATCCTCAAGACCCTCGACGAGACGGGCAGCGTCGTGCCAGAAGGCCACCGCCTTGCCCTGGAGAACAAGGCCAACCAGCTCTGGCACACCGACAGCTCGTTCAAGCGCGTGCCCGCGCTCGCCTCGGTGTTGTCGTCGCGCGTCATTCCGGGCCATGGGGGTGAGACCGAGTACGTCTCCACCCGGCTCGCCTTCGAGCGGCTCGATCCGGCGTTGCGACGCCGGCTGGAAGATTGCTTCGCCTGGCACGAGTACGCCTATTCGCGCGGCAAGATCGCGCCCGAACTGGCCGGCCCGGCCGAGCGCGCGGCGCTGCCGCCGCAATGCTGGCGTCTGGTCTGGCGGAACCCGGTCAACGGCCGCAAGGCGCTGTATCTGGCCTCGCACGCGTACGCGATCGAGGGCATGGCGCCGGAGGCGGGGCGGGAGCTGATCGCCGGGCTGACCGAAGCGGCGACCGCCCAGGAGGCTCGCTACGCGCACGCGTGGCGCGAGGGCGACGTGGTGATGTGGGACAACCGCGCGATCATGCATCGCGGGCGGCCATGGCCGGCGCGGGAGCCGCGCTTCATGGTGCGGACCACGATTTCCGCGACAGCCGCCGACGGGCTGGAGGCCATGCGGTTGTCGTAGCCGGGTGGCATACTCGAATGTATGTTCGATTCGAGGGTGCCGTCGGCGGAGTCGATCGCCGCGTTGGATGAGCACTTCGAGCGGCGCTATCCGTCGAGGACGGCCGAGTCCGCGGCGTTGCTGGAGCGCGTCGCGGGCATGGCGCGGGCGGAGAATCGGGCGGCGGCGGGGCAGTTGGCGGTGATCGGGGAGTTGTTTGCTTACCGGCTCTCCCGGTGCGCCGAATGTGAGCAGTGGGCGGTGGATACCGAGGCGGCGGTGGCCGCGGAGGTGGCCGCGGAGTTGCGGATCAGCCAGGGGTTGGCGGCCAGCCGGGTGCGGTATGCCCGCGCGCTGCGCGAGCGGCTGCCGAAGGTGGCCGAGGTGTTCGCCGCCGGCGACATCGACTTTCGGATGGTGCAGACGCTGGTGTATCGCACCGATCTGATCACCGACACTGACGTGTTGGCGGCCGTGGACGCGCAGCTGGCGGCGAACGTGGCGCGCTGGCCCTCGATGAGCCAGGGCCGGTTG
>NZ_LZIX01000043.1:0-738 GCF_001666955.1 Mycobacterium sp. E735
GCGGGCACTGGGGGGTGGCCATCTCGTCCCCGGGGTGGTGTTGCCCCGCGAGGGCGCGGTCGGGCCGGGCACGGTGTGGAGGTTGGTGCGGAAGGTGATGGTGTCGTCGGTATCGCGTTGCAGGGTGCCGGCGCTGACGTATTTGCTTCCGTGCTGGGCGGTGTGCAGGGTGTCGAGTATGGCTTGGGTGAGCAGGGGGTGTGCGCTGATTTCGATGAAGGTGTGGTGGTCGGTGCCGGCGTGGGCGATGGCTTGGTGGAAGTGGACGGGGTTGCGCATGTTGGTGGCCCAGTGGTCGGCGTCGAAGACCGGGCGGGTGTCGAGGTCGGGGTAGGTGGTGGAGATGATCGGGATGCGTGGCGGTTGGGGGGTCAGGTCGGCCAGTTCCGCGCGCATCGGGGGTTGCAGGGGGTCCATGGCCGGGTTGTGCGGGGAGACTTCGATGTTGACCCGGCTGGCGAACCGGTTGTGGGCGCGGACCTCGGCGATGAGCTGATCGATCTGGTCGGTGGGTCCGGCGATGACGGTTTGGCGGGGGGAGTTGTAGATGCCCAGGGTGATTTCGGGGTGCTCGGCGATCAGCGCCTCGGTGGCGGGCGCGTCGAGCTCCAGCAGGGCCATGCCGCCGTGCCCGGACAGCGGGGCCATCAACCGCGATCGCGTCGCGGTCACCCGCAATCCCTGGGCGGGCGTGAGCGCACCGGCCACCACGGCGGCGGCGACTTCGCCCATGGAGTG
>NZ_LZIX01000044.1:0-11730 GCF_001666955.1 Mycobacterium sp. E735
CGTCGGGTACTGCACCACGGCGACCTGGCGGGTCAGTTGGGCCAGCAGTCGCACCGCCCGGCGCAGCACGTCGTCCACCGTGCGCCACCTCGAAGTGATCGCGCTGACGCCGGCCCGCCTGCTGATGGTGGTCATCACCGACACCGGTCGGGTGGACCAGCGCATCGTCGAACTCGGCGACGTCATCGACGACCACCAGCTGTCCCAGCTCCGCGAGATGCTCGGCCAGGCGTTGATCGGCAAGAAGCTATCGGCCGCCTCGATCGCGGTGGCCGACCTGGCCGGTCAGCTCCGTGCCCCGGACGGCCTGGGCGACGCCGTCGGCCGCTCGGCGACCGTGTTGCTGGAGTCGTTGGTGGAACACACCGAAGAACGCTTGCTGATGGGCGGGACCGCCAACCTGACGCGCAACGCCGCCGATTTCGGCGGCTCGCTGCGCTCGATCCTCGAGGCCCTCGAGGAGCAGGTGGTGGTGCTGCGGTTGCTGGCGGCCCAGCAGGAAGCCGGTAAGGTGACGGTGCGTATCGGCCATGAGACGGCCGCCGAGCAGATGGCGGGCACTTCGATGGTGACCACCGCCTACGGCACCTCCGACACCGTGTTCGGCGGAATGGGTGTGCTGGGGCCCACCCGGATGGACTATCCGGGAACTATCGCCAGCGTCGCCGCGGTTGCCCTCTATATCGGCGAAGTCCTGGGTGCTCGATGAACGCGCACCCGCGGCACGCGCAGGCGCGATAAGGACCAGGTTTAGGAGAGTCAGGCGTGGCACGCGACTATTACGGGCTGCTCGGGGTGAGCAGGAACGCCAGCGACGCGGAGATCAAGCGCGCATACCGCAAGCTGGCGCGCGAACTGCATCCCGACGTCAACCCGGATGAGGCCGCGCAGGCGAAGTTCAAGGACATCAGCGTCGCCTACGAGGTGCTCAGCGACCCCGAGAAGCGCCGCATCGTCGACCTCGGCGGCGACCCGATGGAAAACGCTGCCGCGGGCGGCGGGTTCGGCGGCGGGTTCGGCGGCCTCGGCGACGTGTTCGAGGCCTTCTTCGGCGGCGGCTTCAGCGGCGGCGCGACCTCGCGCGGTCCGATCGGCCGGGTGCGGCCGGGCTCGGACTCGCTGCTGCGGATGCGGCTCGACCTCGAAGAGTGCGCCACCGGGGTGACCAAACAGGTCACCGTCGACACCGCGGTGCTGTGCGACCGCTGCCAGGGCAAGGGCACCAACGGCGATTCCGTGCCGGTCCCGTGCGACACCTGCGGCGGCCGCGGCGAGGTCCAGACGGTGCAGCGGTCGCTGCTCGGCCAGGTGATGACCTCCCGGCCGTGCCCCACCTGCCGCGGCGTCGGCGTCGTCATCCCCGATCCCTGCCACCAGTGCATGGGTGACGGCCGGGTCCGCGCCCGCCGGGAGATCAGCGTGAAGATCCCCGCCGGGGTCGGCGACGGGATGCGGGTTCGGCTCGCCGCCCAGGGCGAGGTCGGACCCGGGGGAGGGCCGGCCGGCGACCTGTACGTCGAGGTGCACGAGCAGGCCCACGACGTCTTCGTCCGCGAGGGCGACGACCTGCACTGCACGGTGTCGGTGCCCATGATCGACGCCGCGCTGGGCGCCACGGTCACGATCGACGCCATCCTGGACGGCATCAGCGAGGTCACCGTTCCGCCTGGCACGCAACCGAATTCGGTCATCACACTGCGGGGGCGCGGGATGCCGCACCTGCGGTCGGGCACCCGTGGCGACCTGCACGTCCACGTCGAGGTGGTGGTGCCCACCCGGCTGGACCACCACGACACCGAACTGTTGCGTGAGCTGAAGGCCCGGCGCAGCCGCGACGTGCCCGAGGTCCGCTCGACGCACGCCGGCGGCGGCCTGTTCAGCCGGCTGCGCGAGACCTTCACCGGGCGCTAGCCGCCTCCCTTCGCCGAGCGTGGTGTCTATGGACGAATTCGGGGTGGTCTTCGTGCGTAACCCCCACACTCGTCGACGTTAGGAGCAACGCGATGGTCGCGACCCTCTTCTACGTCGACGCACTGCCCGACGTCGGTTCGTTGGCCGTGGTCGACGGTGACGAGGGATTTCACGCCGCCACCGTGCGGCGCATCCGCCCCGGCGAGCAACTGGTCCTCGGCGACGGCGCCGGCGGGCTGGCGCACTGCGAGGTCGAGCACGCCGGTCGCGACGGCTTGCGCGCCCGGGTGCTGAAGCGCTGGAGTGTCGCGGCCGGGCAGCCGCCCGTCACCGTGGTCCAGGCGTTGCCGAAGTCGGAGCGCTCGGAGCTGGCCATCGAACTGGCCACCGAAGCCGGCGCCGACGCATTCCTGGCCTGGCAGGCGGCCCGGTGTGTGGCCAGTTGGCAGGGTGCCCGCGTGGACAAGGGCCTGCGCCGTTGGCGCGCCGTCGCCCGTTCGGCGGCCCGGCAGTCGCGTCGGGCGCACATCCCGCCCGTCGACGGCGTCCTGTCCACCGCGGCGCTGGTCGAGCGGGTTCGCGACGAGCTGCGCGCGGCAGGGGTGGTCCTGGCGTTGCACGAGTCGGCCGCCGACCCGCTCGCCCACGCCGATATCGCGGGTGCGGCTTCGCTGCTCCTTGTGGTGGGTCCCGAGGGCGGCATCGCGCAAGACGAGATCGCCGCGTTGACCGAGGCGGGCGCGCTGGCGGTGCGGCTGGGCCCCCAGGTGCTGCGGACCTCGACAACCGCGGCGGTGGCGCTCGGCGCGCTCGGCGTGCTCACCCCGCGGTGGGATACCGCGTCGAACCTGTAGTTTTGCGCGCCCGCCACCATGGGGTCCGCTGGATATGACCGGGGGTGGCGGGCCGGGGCGGTGGCCGACGCCCGGCCGGCGAATGGCGGCTGAAGGCTGACCAACGAGTGGCCCCGGCGTAGACTTAGGCAGCCGAGCAAACCACCGACAAACCGAGAAAGCAGGCATCGAGAGCCACGTGACGCCCCGCGAGACCAGCGCTGTTGAGGCAGCCGGAGGCCTCCAGGCCAACGCCCAAGTACGCAGCAGCATCGATGTTCCGCCCGATGTCGTCGTCGGCTTGTTGGGCTCGGCGGACGAAAACCTCCGCGCGCTGGAGCGCAGCCTGAACGCCGATCTGCATGTGCGCGGCAACGCTATGACCGTCTCGGGCGAGCCGGCCGACGTCGCGCTCGCCGAGCGGGCGATCTCCGAGCTGGTCGCGATCGTCGCCAACGGACAGCCGCTGACGCCGGAGGTGGTCCGCCACAGCGTCGCCATGCTGACCGGCACCGACAACGAATCGCCGGCCGAAGTGCTCACCCTGGACATCCTGTCGCGGCGCGGCAAGACGATCCGGCCCAAGACGCTCAACCAGAAGCGCTACGTCGACGCGATCGACGCCAACACCATCGTCTTCGGGGTCGGCCCGGCCGGCACCGGCAAGACGTATCTGGCGATGGCCAAGGCGGTCAGCGCGCTGCAAACCAAACAGGTGAACCGCATCATCCTCACCCGGCCGGCGGTGGAAGCCGGTGAGCGCCTTGGCTTTCTGCCGGGCACACTGAGCGAGAAGATCGACCCTTACCTGCGGCCGCTGTATGACGCGCTCTACGACATGATGGATCCCGAGCTGATCCCGAAGTTGATGTCGGCCGGGGTCATCGAGGTGGCGCCGCTGGCCTACATGCGCGGTCGCACCCTGAATTCGGCGTTCATCGTCCTCGACGAGGCGCAGAACACCACCGCCGAGCAGATGAAGATGTTCCTCACCCGGCTCGGCTTCGGCTCGAAGATGGTGATCACGGGCGACATCACCCAGGTGGACCTGCCCGGTGGCGCCAGGTCGGGCCTGCGCTCGGCGATCGAGATCCTCGACAGCGTGGAGGACATTCACATCGCGGAACTGACCAGTGCCGACGTGGTGCGCCACCGGCTGGTCTCCGAAATCGTGGACGCCTACGCGAAATTCGAAGAGCCCGGGTTGGCGACCAACCGGGCGGCCCGGCGGGCCTCAGGCTCCCGCGGGCGCCGGTGATGAAGGCTGTGACTGGTTGATGGGCGTCCTATGAGCATCGAGGTCTCCAACGAGTCGGGCGTCGACGTTTCCGAAACCGAATTGATCAGCGTCGCGCGGTTTGTCATCGCCAAGATGGACGTCAACCCCGCCGCAGAGCTGTCGATGGTGCTGCTGGACACCGCGGCGATGGCCGACCTGCACATGCGCTGGATGGACCTGCCCGGGCCGACGGACGTGATGAGCTTCCCGATGGACGAGTTGGAGCCGGGGGGCCGGCCGGATGCCCCGGAGCCGGGGCCGTCGATGCTGGGTGACATCGTGCTGTGCCCCGAATTCGCGGCCGGGCAGGCCGACGCGGCGGGCCACACCCTGGGCCATGAGCTGGCGCTGTTGACCATCCACGGCGTGCTGCACCTGCTGGGCTACGACCACGGCGAACCGGACGAGGAAAAAGAGATGTTCGCCCTGCAGGACCGATTGCTCGAAGAGTGGGTCGCCGAGCAGGTCCAGGCCTACCAACAAGATCGCCAGCAGGAGCGGGACCGTCAATTGCTGGACAAGTCAAGGTATTTCGACAATTGAGCCGACTAAAAGCACTCGGGATCGCGGCCGCGGCCGCCGTCGCCCTGGCACCGATCTCGGTGGTGGCCACCACGATCGGCGTCGCCGAGGCGGCCCCGTGCGCCGGCGGCGGGTCCAACCCGACCAGCTGCAACTGGTGCCAGTACCTGGTTGCGCAGTATCACACCTCCAACGTGTGCTCCCAGGACGCGCCGCCCCGCCGGGTTCAGCCGCCGCCGAGCCCGGTGCAGATTCCGGAGGTGCCCGCGTACGTGCCGCCGAGCACCGTTCCGGTGCAGGCTCCACCGCTCATCCCTCCGCCGAACCTGCCGCCCGCGAACGCCCTTCCGACGATCAATCCGCCGGGCCCCGACGCGTCGAGGAACGTCTCGGTGGTGGCTCCGCCCCGGGGGCTCGATGTTCCCGCCCAGGCGGTCGCGGCGGCCAAGGCCGCACCGCCGACGCGCGTCAATCCCGCCGACCCGCCGAAACCGCCGAAGCAGGTCGACTTCAACCAGCGGGTGCAGAACGTCGTCAGCACCCACCGGGAGAACGTCGACGTCCTGAAGGTCGACAACCAGCGGCTGGTCCGGCCCCGGCACTGGGACTACGTCGACTACGACGACGCCTTCCGCCGCCCGGCCCTGTACAACCCGCTGAACCAGGCGATGACGTTCCGCTACTCCTACGGCGGCGCCGACCGGGAGGCGTACGTGCCGCCCGGCGCCCGGATCGTGCTCGACGCCGCCACCGTCGGCGTCGTCCCCTTCACGGCGGTCGGTGACGGCTGGGTGGTCTCGGGCAGCTTCTACGGCGGGGGCTCGGTACCGCCGGACGGTTTCAACGGCCCGCCGCCGCCGGACTACAAGCCACCCGAGCCGCCGAAGCTCTACCAGAACGTCTTGGTCTCCGTGCCCGCCGCCAACCAGACGCTGGAGGTCGGCCAGGTGTCGGTGGTGGGCCGGGACGAGAGCCAACCCGGGGGTAGCCAAGACCTCTTCCTGCTCGACGACTCCACGTTGGCCTGGGGCCAGACCAACGACTCCAGCAGCAGCAGCAGCCAGATCAGCGTCACCAAGACCCAGTCGCTGCCGCACGCCGGACCCACCGACGACGGCAGCTTCCTGGTGGTGCTCGCGGTCCGCCCGCACGAGGATCCGGCCCAACCCGCCCAGCCCTGGTGGCCCTCGGCGCTGGGCTATGGGGCATTGGGGGTCGTGGTGTGCCTTGGGGCCTGGGCCCTCAACCGAAAGCGGAGCGACGACGACGTGGAGCCGGTCACCGCATCGAGGTCTTCCGGCAATTGACCGGTCTGTCCTGGCTGCTCGGCGCGATGGCGCTGATCGCTATCGGCGGGCTGTTCGCCGCGATCGACGCGGCCATCAGCACGGTGTCGCTGGCCCGGGTCCAGGAGCTCGTGCGCGAGGAGCGGCCCGGCGCCGTGTCGCTGGCCGAGGTGATGGCCGAGCGGCCGCGTTACATCAACCTGGTCGTCCTGCTGCGGATCACGTGCGAGATCACGGCCACCGTGCTGCTGGTGCTGTTTCTGTACGACAACTTCGGTCTCACCTGGGCGCTGTTCGGTGCGGCGGCCACCATGGTGGTCATCAGTTTCGTGGTCATCGGGGTGGGCCCGCGCACCCTCGGCCGTCAGCACGCGTACTCCATCTCGTTGACGACAGCCGTTCCGCTGCGGCTCATCTCGTGGTTGTTGATGCCGCTCAGCCGGCTGCTGGTCGTCCTGGGTAATGCGCTGACGCCCGGCCGCGGCTTGCGCAACGGGCCGTTCGCGTCCGAGATCGAGCTACGCGAAGTCGTCGACCTGGCCCAGCAGCGCGGCGTGGTCGCCGCCGACGAGCGCCGGATGATCGAGTCGGTCTTCGAACTCGGCGACACCCCGGCCCGCGAGGTCATGGTGCCGCGCACCGAAATGATCTGGATCGAAAGCGACAAGCTGGCCAGTCAGGCGTTGAACCTGGCGGTGCGCAGCGGGCACTCGCGTCTTCCGGTGATCGGGGAGAACGTCGACGACATTGTCGGGGTCGTCTACCTGAAAGACCTTGTCCAGCAGAGCTTTCTCTCGGGTGACGGCGGCCGGGGCATCACCGTGGCACAGGTGATGCGTCCGGCGGTGTTCGTGCCGGACTCCAAGCCGCTGGATACGCTGCTGCGCGAGATGCAGCGCGACCGCAACCACATGGCCCTGTTGGTCGACGAGTACGGCGCGATAGCCGGCCTGGTGACCATCGAGGACGTGCTGGAGGAGATCGTCGGCGAGATCGCCGACGAATACGACCAGGCCGAGACGGCGCCGGTAGAAGACCTGGGCGACAAACGGTTTCGCGTCTCGGCGCGGCTGCCGATCGAAGATCTCGGCGAGCTTTACGGGGTGGACTTCGACGACGATCTCGACGTCGACACCGTGGGCGGCCTGCTGGCCCTGGAGCTGGGCCGGGTTCCGTTGCCCGGGGCCGAGGTGGTCTCGCATGGCCTGCGGCTCCAGGCCGAAGGCGGCACCGACCACCGGGGACGCGTTCGCATCGGCACGGTCCTGCTGAGCCCGGTCGAGCCCGAGTCCAACGGCTCGGACGGGGAGAGCCCCTCGTGACGTCGAACGTCCGCCCACCGCGAACGTGCGGCCCGCGGCCAGCCACGGGTGCAAGGTCGGCGAGATGACCGAATTCCATTCCGGTTTCGTGTGTTTGGTCGGCAGGCCGAACACCGGCAAGTCGACGCTGACGAACGCGCTCGTCGGCTCCAAGGTGGCGATCACCTCGACGCGGCCGCAGACCACCCGCCACACCATTCGCGGCATCGTGCACCGGGAGAACTTTCAGATCATCCTGGTGGACACGCCGGGCCTGCACCGGCCGCGGACACTGCTCGGCAAGCGGCTCAACGACCTGGTGCGCGACACCTACGCCGAAGTCGACGTGATCGGCCTGTGCATCCCGGCCGACGAGGCGATCGGTCCGGGGGACAGGTGGATCGTCGACCAAATCCGTTCGACCGCACCGAAAACGACCTTGGTCGCCATCGTCACCAAGATCGACAAGGTGCCCAAAGATCGGGTGGCCGCGCAGCTGGTCGCGGTCAGTGAACTGGTCGGCGACTCGGCCGAGATCGTCCCCGTGTCGGCCGCCACCGGTGCTCAGGTGGACGTGCTGATCGACGTGCTGGCCGCGGCGTTGCCGGCCGGCCCGGCGTACTACCCCGACGGGGAACTGACCGACGAACCCGAGGAAGTCCTGATGGCCGAGCTCATCCGCGAGGCCGCCCTCGAGGGCGTTCGCGACGAGCTGCCGCATTCGCTGGCGGTCGTCATCGACGAGGTGAGTCCCCGCGCGGACCGCGACGACCTGATCGACGTGCACGCGTTGCTTTACGTCGAGCGCGACAGCCAGAAGGGCATCATCATCGGCAAGGGTGGGACCCGGCTGCGCCAGGTGGGTACGGCGGCGCGCGGCCAAATCGAGAAGTTGCTCGGCACCAAGATCTACCTGGACCTGCGCGTGAAGGTCGCCAAGAATTGGCAGAGCGATCCCAAACAGCTTGGCCGGCTTGGTTTCTGAAACAGACGCGGCGAACCGCGGCGTCCGGCTTCCGCTGAGTGCGGCGACCCGCGGCGCCCGGCTTCCGCTGATGGCGGCGACCCGCGGCGCCCGGCTTCGCCGCGCTTGCGATCGCCGCGGTTGCGATCGCCACCGCCGCGCTTGCGATCGCCGCTAGGCGAGCACGCGGATTGTCTGCAGCGACGGATCCGCCGCGTCGGGAACGTTCATGCCGGCGCGCACACCGGAACACAGGTAATCCAGCACCGCGTCGTTGAGCCGCTCGCCGGGCACCACCGCGGGAATCCCCGGCGGATACGGCGTGCACTGCTCGGCCGCAACGCGGCCCGCGGCCCTGTCCGCGGGAACTTGCTCGACCCGCCCGAAGAATGCGTCGCGCGGCAGGCAAACGGTCTCCAGCTGCAACTGCTCAGGTGACGGCAGATCGATGGGCGGCGGCGGGTCGAAGTCGTCGGCGGCCGTGCGCCAGGCCGCAAGCGCATCCGTGAGGCGGCTCGCGGTGTCCTTGTCGTCGGCCATGGACACGGTCGCCAGGATGCGCCGATGATCGCTCATGCCCGTGTCGAGGTGCGCGTGCTCGCGCAACCAGTCATGGGCCTGATAGCCGGAGGTGCCCGTGGCGGACACGTCCATCAACACTTGCATCCGATCCAGGTCGTGGGAGGCCTGCACGCCGAGCAATTCATCGTCGAGCACCTTCACATCGCGGATGTTTTCGATGTCCTGACGCAGCTGACACGCGAGATCCAAAGCGCCGCTGAGCAATTCGTGTCCGCGTTGCACCATCTGGCGCCGCCACCCGTCGATGGCGGCATACACGAGAACGTTGGGGCTGGTGGTCATCAACAGGTCCGCGCACGCCGATAGGCGGTCCTGATCGATCCGGTCGCCCTGCACGTGAAATACGGAACCCTGCTCGAAGCCGGCGCCCATCTTGTGGATGCTGACCACGCACACGTCCGCGCCGGCGTCCATCGCCCAGGTCGGCAGGTTCTCATGGAACGGTAGGTGGGCTCCCCAGGCCTCGTCGATGATCAACGGTTTACCGCGCGCGTGGCAGACCTCGGCGATGCCGGCGATGTCGGCGCACGTGCCGTACGGGCTGGGGCTGACGATGAGCGCACCGGCGGCGTCGGGGTGTTTTTCCCAGGTCTCTTCCACCTGCTGCGGTGATGGCGGATGCGAGAAATGATGTTCGGCGTCCCAGCGGGGGGTGATCCACCTCGGTTGCACTCCGGAGAAGATGAGCCCCGCGACGATCGACTTGTGGCTGTCCCGGCCCACCAGCAGGCTGCCGTCGCCGCCGGCCACCGCCATCATCGCCGCCTTGACCGACAGGGAGCTGCCGCAGGTGGAGAACCAGGCGATGTCGGCGCCCACGGCCTCGGCCATCAGGTCCTCGGCGTGTTTCAGGTATTCGTGGCTGGTTCTGCGGTCGTCCAGGCCGCCGCTGGCCAGCACGTCGTCGGCGAACGGCTCGCGGCCCAGCACCGCCAGAACCCTTTCGTCGGTGCCGCGGCCCTGCCGGTGGCCCGGCGGTGTGAACCCGTACCTGTTCTTCTGCCGGTAATCGACCAGCGCATCCAACAGTGGAGCATCAGATTGGTCCATGGCGCAGGTGTACCCGCCCTGCCCTCGGCTATGCGATCGCCTCGGGGCCGCTACCCCTTGGTCGTTGCACCGCCATGTGCCGCTTGGGGTTTCACCTTCGCGGCGGCGGGGTACCGGCCACCGGCGGCGCTCCCGTTTCGGCGTTCCACCACACCGTCGGTTGTTTGGTCGACCATCCGCACACGGCCTCGAGCTCGGCGGCCAGCGAGATCAGCATGCCCTCGCTGTTGGCCGGCCCCATCAGTTGCACCCCGATGGGCAACCCCTCGGAGGTGAACCCGGCCGGCACGTTGATCGACGGCCAGCCCAGCACGTTCCAGGGAAAGGTGAGCGGGCACGCGGCGATCATCGCGCGGTCGGTGCCGAAGCTGCTCAGCCGGTCGAAGGCGCGGGCCAGCGGTGGCGGTTGGGCGGTTGTCGGAGCCAGGACGACATCGACGATGTCGAAGATCGAACCCACCCGACGCTGGGCGGCGGCTTCGTGCCGGCGTGCGGTGCGCAGAATCGCCTGACCCAGCACATGGCCCATGCGCAGGTTGGCCACCGTGCGAGGGTCGAGCACCACCCCGTCGCCCAGCCGCTCCTCCCAGTCCCGCAGACCGGCGGTGGACCGGGCGAGGAAGTCCCACGACAGCCGCAGGCCGTAGTCGGGATTGCCGGGAACGACGGTGTGGCCGAGCAACTCCAGTTGCTTGGCCACGGCACGCGTCGCGGCCAGGATTTCCGGGTGCAGCTTGGGCCGGAAACCCGTGTACGGGAATCGGGTCGACAGCGCGATGTTGAGCGGTCCGGGTGCGATGCCGACATAGTCGGACGCGGTGATCGGGGGCGGCTTGTGCCGGTCCCCCTCGACGTTGCCCGACGCCGCGTCGAGCACGAGCGCCGCATCGGCCACCGTGCGGGCCAATACCCCATTGACCGTGATGCCGTTGAACGCATCGGGCAGCGGCCAGGTGGAGATGCGGCCGCGCTGCGGCTTGATGCCCACCAGGTGCGTCCAGGCGGCGGGGATCCGGATGCTGCCGGCCCCGTCGGAGCCGAGCGCCGCGGTGACCAGCCCCGCGGCCACCGCGGCGGCGCTGCCCCCCGACGAGCCGCCGGGGGTGTGCCGTCGCGACCAGGGGTTGCGGGTGTGCCCGAAGCCGGGGCCGCTGGTGAAGGGCCACTGGCCGAGCTCGCAGGTGTTGGTCTTGCCGACGATCACCGCGCCGGCGGCCTTGAGGCGGCGGACCACCTCGGCGTCGTGGGCGGCGGGCGGGACATGGCCTTCCGTGCCGTACGCGGTCGGCACTCCAGCAACGTCGACGTCGTCTTTGACCGCGATCGGGATGCCGAGCAGCGGCGCCGTGTCCCCGGCTGCCCGTCGCCGGTCGGCCGCCGCCGCCGCGGCCAGCGCCGACTCGGTGAGCACCACCCGGAAGGCGTTCAGCGTCGGCTGGCTCGCGTGGATGGCGTGCAGGGACCGCCGCACCAGTGTGACCGATGTCACGGACCGATTGGCCAGCTGATAAAGCAGGTCAGTCAGCGTGGGCAGGCGCTGGCCACCGGATCCGAAAACGGACCCGGGACCTGACTCGGAAGCGCCAATCACGGGGTACGAGACTAACCGGCGCGGATACCAGCATTGTCGCGGCGGGGTGCAAAACTATTGTGATGCGGCTGTATCGAGACCGGGCTGTGGTTTTGCGCCAGCACAAGCTCGGCGAAGCCGACCGGATCGTCACCCTGCTTACCCGCGATCACGGCTTGGTTCGCGCGGTGGCGAAGGGCGTTCGTCGCACCCGCAGCAAATTCGGCGCACGCCTGGAGCCATTCGCACACATCGACGCGCAGCTGCATCCCGGCCGCAATCTCGACATCGTCACCCAGGTGGTTTCGA
Organism: Mycobacterium sp. E735; assembly: GCF_001666955.1. Lineage (NCBI taxonomy): Bacteria > Bacillati > Actinomycetota > Actinomycetes > Mycobacteriales > Mycobacteriaceae > Mycobacterium > Mycobacterium sp. E735. The sequence continues at coordinate 11,608 of NZ_LZIX01000044.1, forward strand.
TCGACGCGTTCGCCACCGACATCGTCAGCGATTACGGCCGCTACACCTGCGGGTGCGCGATGCTGGAAACCGCCGAACGCCTCGCCGGTGAGGAGCGGGCTCCCGCCCCGGCCCTGCACCGGC
>NZ_LZIX01000045.1:0-2175 GCF_001666955.1 Mycobacterium sp. E735
GCCCGCGCGGTATGCCGAGCTGAACGAGCTGTGGACCGAAGGGCCCGTATGGCCGTGCCTGTACCTGCATGGTCGCGACGACGGCTGCATGACACCGGCTTTCGCCCGCTGGGCGGAGAAGGTGTTGCCGCCGGGCAGCGAGGTGGCCATCGTCGAACACGCGGGGCACTTCCTGCAGCTCGAACAGCCGGACAAGGTCGCCGACCTGGTGCTCGGGTTCATCGGCTCACCCGGCTGAATGGCCGCGCAGCGGATGGCCGCCGTCGATGCGCAGTTCTATTGGATGTCGGCCAAGATCCCCAGCGACGAGTTCCTGCTGTACGCGTTCGACGGCGAGCCCGCGGATTACCCGGCGGCCGTTGAGCAGGTGCGCAGGAGGGCCCGCGCCGAGCCGGCGCTGACGCTGCGGGTCCGGGACGGCAGCCCGCTGACCTACCCGCAGTGGGTGCCGACGGCCGTCACCCCAGAGTGGGTGGTCCGCCACCACCTCGACGACCAGACCTGGGCCGGCTGCCTCGCGGCGATCGTCGGCCTGGCCGGTGAGCAACTCGACGTGCGCCGGGCCCCGTGGCGGCTGCACGTCTTCACCCCGGTGCTGGGCGTCCCGGGCGTGACCGGGGCGGGCTCCGTGGCGGTATTACAGGTCCCGCACGCGCTGGCGGACGGGGCGCGGGCAGCGGCCATGGCGGGCTGGCTGTTCGGCAGGCCGGATCCGGTGCCTCGGGTGCGACGCCTGCGGGCCGGGTTCCTGCCGTGGCGAGCCGCCCAGGCGGCTCGGGCGCACGGTCGGTTGGCGGCTGAGACCCGCGCCGGGCTGCTGGCCGCCCGGCCCGGTCCGCGGCCCCCGCTGCCGACGAATGCGCGCCCCGGTGCGGTCCGCTCGGTGCGCACGCTGGTGCGGCACCGCAGAGACTTGCGCGGTCCCACCGTCACCGTGGGCGCGCTGTCGGCGATCTCCACGGCGCTGTCCAACCTTTTGGGCGATGCCGCCGATACGTTGGGCGCCGAAGTTCCGATGGCCAAACCCGGTGTGGCGCACGCGCACAATCACTTCGGGAATGTCGTGGTGGGCCTGCATCCGAGGCTGGGGCTCGAGGCCCGCGCCGAGCGAATCGCGACGGAGCTGGCCGATGGCCGGCGCCGCTTCGCGCACCCGGCGACGCGCTACGCCGACCGGGCTTTCGCCGCGGTGCCCGCGCCCCTATTACGTTGGGGCGTAGCCCAATTCGACCCCGACATTCGTCCGACGCAGGTGTCGGGCAACACCGTCGTCTCCAGCGTCAACCGCGGGGCGGCCGACCTGAGCTTCGGCGGCGCCGGGGTGGTCTTGACGGCCGGCTACCCGGCGCTGTCACCGGCGATGGGGCTGACGCACGGCGTGCACGGCATCGGCGACACCATCGCGATCAGCGTGCACGCGGCCGAGACGGCCGTTCCCGACATCGACGCGTATCTGGAGTTGCTCGACGCGGCGCTGTGATCACTGCGCGTCGCCGGACCGCGCGGCTTCCTCGCGGGTCAGGCCGACCGCGGAGATCAGCTCCTCGTGCAGCTCGAACCACACGGTGTGGTAGGAGTCGATGAGCGGTCTGGTCAGCCAGGCGGTGTCCCCGTCCCGCACCTTGCCCAGTGCCGCAGCAAGTTTCGTGCCGTAGGCGTTCAGCCGGGGCAGCTGCGCCGCGGCCGTCGCGATGATCGGCTGCACGCGTGCGTGCACATCGTCGAGGCGGGCCAGCACCGCGGCGTCGTATTCCGCGTCGTCGTGGGCGTTGGGGGTGCCGCCGGGGCCGCCCTTGAGCTGCCAATCGGTCACCAGGGCTTTGAAGTCGGCGTTGACCGACCGAAAGTCGTCGTAAGCGGCCGCGATCGCGGCCCGGTCGGCGCCCCCGCGCTCTTCGTCGAGCAGCGCCGCCAGCTTGTCGCGCCCGACGGGCGTGATGCGCACCGTCGCACCGTCGGCGAGTAGGCCCGCCGCGGTCAGCCGTTCGACGATCGTGGTGACCTCAACTGGGTCGGCGTCCAAGGTGGCGGCCAGGTCGTCGGGGCGCACCCGCCCTTTCAGCCGAACCGCTTGCAGCACCGCCAATTCGCTCATGAGTCGGCCTCTCCGGCCAGGCGCAGCGCGGTAAGCATGACGACCAGCGGGGTGGCCGAGACGACGTCGGTCTGCCCGCT
>NZ_LZIX01000046.1:0-14922 GCF_001666955.1 Mycobacterium sp. E735
CAGCCGGTTCTCACCCCGCGATGTCTGCGGGATCTGCGGCCAGCGCGACCGCCGTGGCGACCGCGTGCCCGACGCGCAGGTCCAGCGGGCTGGGGACGATCCGGTCGAAAGCCAGGTCATCGCTGACGACCGAGAAGATCGCCTCGGCCGCGGCCACCATCATCTTTTCGGTGATCCTGCGCGCGCCGGCATCCAGCGCCCCCCGGAATACACCGGGGAAGGCCAGCACGTTGTTGATCTGGTTGGGGAAGTCGCTGCGCCCCGTGGCCACCACGGCGGCGTACCTGGCCGCGATCTGCGGGTGGATCTCCGGATCGGGGTTGGACAGCGCGAAGACGATAGCGCTCGGCGCCATCGTGGCGATCATCTCCTCGGGCACCACGCCCCCGGACACGCCGAGAAACACGTCGGCGCCGCGCAGGGCTTCCGCCATGCTGCCGGTGAGACCGTCCGGGTTCGTCCGCTGCGCCAGCAAGCTCTTGACGCTGTTCATGTCGTCGCGCCCGGTGTGCAGAATCCCGCGCGAGTCGAGCACGGTGATATCCGAAACACCCATCGCCAGAAGCAGATTCGTGCACGCGATGCCCGCTGCCCCGGCGCCGGAGACCACCACCCGCAACGACGTCATATCCCGACCGAGCAGCTTGGTGGCGCCCATGAGCGCCGCCAATGCGACGATCGCCGTGCCGTGCTGGTCGTCGTGCATCACCGGACAGTCCAGCGCCTCGATCACTCGCCGTTCGATCTCGAAGCAGCGTGGCGCCGAGATGTCCTCCAAGTTGACGGCGCCGAACGTGGGGCGCAGTCGCACCAGGGTTTCCACGATCTCGTCGGGATCCTTGGTGTCCAGCACGATGGGGATCGCGTTCAGCCCGCCGTAGGCCTGGAACAGGGCGCACTTGCCCTCCATCACCGGCAGCGACGCCGCGGGTCCGATGTCGCCGAGGCCCAGCACCGCGCTGCCGTCGCTGACGACGGCGACGAGCCGGCTCGCCCACGTGTACCGGGCGGCCTGGCTGGGATCGGCGGCTATCGCGCGACTGACCTGCGCCACGCCCGGGGTATAGGCGATGGACAACGCGCGCTGGGTGTCCAGCGGCGCCGTCGGGCCTACGGACAGCTTGCCGCCTACGTGTGCCTGGAAGATCTCCGCGTCGGTGATCGCGCCGTGCTCGGCGCGCGTCTGTATCGATTCAATCAACTCGGACACGCGCCCCAGGGTACTGACTACCGATTAGTAGACCTAATCCTTTCGGGACGGATTTCGGCGGTGGGATCAGATCAAACCGAGCTCGGTCACCGCGTTGCGCTCGTCGACCAGCTCGGCGGTCGACTTGTCGATGCGACCGCGGGAGAAGTCGTCGATGTCGAGCCCCTGCACGATCGACCAGTCGCCGTCCTTGGTGGTCACCGGGAACGACGAGACGATGCCTTCGGGCACGCCGTAGGAGCCGTCGGAGAAGACCGCCATCGACACCCAGTCACCCTCGGGACTGCCCAGCAGCCACGAGCGGGCGGCGTCGATGGTCGCCGACGCGGCCGAGGCGGCCGAGGAGGCGCCGCGCGCGTCGATGATCGCGGCACCGCGCTTGGCGACCGTCGGGATGAAGTCGTTCTCGATCCAGTTCTGGTCGTTGACCACCTCGGCGGCGTTCTTGCTACCGACCTCGGCGTGGAAGATGTCGGGGTACTGGGTGGCGGAGTGGTTGCCCCAGATCGTCATCTTCTTGATGTCGGTGACCTTGGCGCCGGTCTTCTTGGCCAGCTGCGAGATGGCCCGGTTGTGGTCCAGGCGGGTCAGGGCGGAGAACCGCTCCTTGGGGATGTCGGGGGCGTTGCTCAGCGCGATCAGCGCGTTGGTGTTGGCCGGGTTACCGGTCACGCCGATCCGAACGTCGTCGGCGGCGACGGAGTTCAGCGCCTTGCCCTGCGCGGTGAAGATCGCGCCGTTGGCCTCCAGCAGGTCGCTGCGCTCCATGCCCGGGCCCCGCGGCCGCGCGCCGACCAGCAGCGCCAGGTTCACACCGTCGAAGATCTTGTTCGCGTCCGCACCGATTTCGACCCCGGCCAGCAGCGGGAACGCGCAGTCGTCGAGCTCCATCACGACGCCCTCGAGCGCCTTGAGCGCCGGCTCGATCTCGAGCAGACGCAGCTCGATCGGGCGGTCGGGGCCCAGCAGCGAACCGCTCGCCAGGCGGAACAACAGGCTGTAGCCGATCTGGCCGGCGGCGCCGGTGACGGCAACCTTGAGTGGACTTGCGCTCACGTCGAAATGCTCCTTGTGGAGGTAGTCATGCTGTTCGGGTCTCGGCACGAAACTAGCGCACCGTTGCGGGCTGCCAATCTCCGGTCCAATACCCGACCGTTTTCCGCGCAAACGGATCGTCGCCCTTCGGCAAGCCGGGACGCGTACCATGGAGCACCGCCTGGTCAGACCTGCGCTGCGATCGGAGGTGGATGTGTTCCAGGGTTTTGACGCATTGCCCGAGGCGCTTCGACCGCTCGCGCAGGAACCGCGCCCCCCGCAACCCGAGCCGCAGCCGCGCTCCCCGAACGAGACGTTGGTCGACTGCGCCGTGTACGCCGACGGCCACCGGCTGCCCGGGAAATTCAGCTATGACGCCGCGCGCGACAAAGTGCGCCAGATCGAAATGCTCGGGCACGACGCGTTCGTCTGGGTCGGCCTGCGCGAGCCGGACCTCGCCGAGATGCAGGAAGTCGCGGACCTTTTCGGGATGCACCCGCTGGCCGTCGAGGACGCCGTCTGTGCGCACCAGCGGCCCAAGCTGGAGCGCTACGACGACACGGTGTTCTTCGTCCTCAAGACGGTCACCTACGTCCCGCACGAGTCGGTGGTGGCCGCCCGGCAGATCGTCGAGACCGGCGAGATCATGGTTTTCGTCGGCAAGGACTTCGTGATCACCGTGCGCCACGGGGAGCACGGCGGCCTCTCCGAGGTGCGCAAGCGGATGGACGCCGATCCCGAGCAGCTGCGGCTGGGCCCGTTCGCGGTAATGCACGCCATCGCCGACGACGTGGTGGACCACTACCTCCAGGTGAGCAGCCTGATCGAATCCGACATCGACAGCATCGAGGAGGTGGCGTTCGCGCCGGGCAGCAAGATCGACGTCGAACCGATCTATCTGCTCAAGCGCGAGGTCGTCGAACTGCGCCGCTGCGTCAGCCCGCTGTCCGTGGCATTCCACCGCATTCAGGTGGAGAACAAGGACCTAATTTCCAAAGAGGTGCGGCGTTACCTGCGAGACGTCTCCGACCATCAATCGCAGGCCGCAGACCAGATCTCGAGCTACGACGACATGCTCAACTCGCTGATCCAGGCGGCGCTGGCCCGGGTCGGGATGCAGCAGAACAACGACATGCGCAAGATGGCGGCCTGGGCCGGCATCTTGGCGGTGCCCACCATGGTCGCCGCCATCTACGGGATGAACTTCCACTTCATGCCCGAGTTGAACTGGACGTGGGGTTACCCGGGGATCATGGCCGCGATGACACTGGCCTGTCTGGCGCTGTACTTCCAGTTCCGGCGCAACAACTGGCTCTAGCCGCGTTTGCTCTGCGCTTTAAGGTGCGTTCCGGGGCGGCGAGTTCGTGACCGTTCAACGCGGTTGTGCGGCAGGGCGATTCGGGTTCAGCACGTCGACGCCGTCGTTCTGCCAGGCCTGTCGCATGGCGTCGGCGCCCTTGAGCCGCACCCAGGCCGCCTCGGTCGCCGTGATGGGCGTCGCCGAGAGGAATTGCACCGGATCGCGCGGCGGTTCCGGCGGCAGATCTTCGATGTCGCTGGGGCCCAACAACACCGCGGTGAACGGTACCCGTCCGGCGGCCCGCGCCCACAGCGGCGCGCCGAGGTCGACCAACGCGTCGGCCGTGAGCACCAGACCCTCGACGGCCGGCGTTGCGGCCAGCACCGCCAGGCTGCGGGCGATGCCGGTGACGGGTCCCGGATCACGCAGGCGCAGGACGACCTCGGCGCGGGGGCCCCGCGTCTGGTCGTCGACGAGCTGCGTGGGGTCGGTCATCGGGTAGCGCGAACAGCCCAGCGACACGTACTGCACCAACCCGTCGCCGCCGCGGAAACGCAACACCTCGATGGGTTCGGCGCCCAGGAAAGTCACGCTCGCCGAATCGGGTTCGCTGTCGGCGAAGTGGCGACGCAGGTGCGTTCGCACCTGGTCCAGAATCGGGGTCACTGCTCCTCAGAAGGCGCAACGGTGAGGTTCGCCCCCGAGCCTGCGTCGAAGACGGCCAACTTCGTGGTGTCGAACGCCAACTCGATCGACCGCCCGATCGCCGCCTTGGATTCCGCGGGAACTCTTGCCACGAACTGGTTTTCGTGCGCCTCGCCCTGGGCGGCCAGCTCGTCCAACTGCGCGGAGTGCGCCGTCCACCCCGCCGTGGAGAAGTACACGAACTTGTCGGCGCCCAACGACTCGACCAAGTCGACCTTCACCTCGAAGGTGAGCGCCCTGATCCGCTGGTATCCGTCGATCAACGCCGCGTCGTGCAGATGCTCGGGCCGCACCCCGACGATGACGTTCTCCGGCGCCGGGTGCCGCGAGATCAGCTGTTGGACTTCGGGGGCCAGCATCACTTCCCCGAACGGCAGTTTCAGCCCGATGCCGGTCAAGGTGGCCGGGAAGAAGTTCATCGCCGGTGAACCGATGAACCCCGCGACGAACAGGTTGGCCGGGTGTTCGTATAGCTCGTCCGGGGTGCCGATCTGCTGCGCGACGCCGCCGTGCATCACCACCACCCGGTCGCCCAGCGTCATCGCCTCGGTCTGATCATGGGTGACATACACGGTGGTGGTGCCCAGCCGTTTCTGCAGGCGGGCTATCTCGCCGCGCATCTGGACGCGCAGCTTGGCGTCCAGGTTCGACAGCGGCTCGTCCATCAAGAAGGCCTTGGGGTGGCGCACGATCGCCCGGCCCATCGCGACCCGCTGTCGCTGCCCGCCCGACAGTTGGGCCGGCTTACGGTCCAGCAGTTCGGTCAGGTCAAGGGTTTTGGCGGTCTCCGCCACCTTCTGGGCGATCTCCGCCTTCTTCATCTTGGCCAGCGTCAGGGGGAACGCGATGTTCTGCCGCACGGTCATGTGCGGGTACAGCGCGTACGACTGGAAGACCATCGCGATGTCGCGGTCCCTGGGCGCCTTCTCGTTCACGCGCTCGCCGCCGATGCGCAGCTCTCCGGAGGAGATGTCCTCGAGGCCGGCAATCATGTTCAGCGTCGTCGTCTTGCCGCAGCCCGAAGGTCCCACCAGGATGAGGAATTCGCCGTCGGCGATGGTGATGCTGAGGTCTTGCACCGCCACGGCGCCGTCGGGGTAGCTCTTGCTGACATGGTCCAGCACAATCTCGGCCATCGCGCTATCCCTTCACCGCGCCAGAGGTCAACCCGGCGATGATTCGTCGTTGGAAGATTAGAACAAACAGGATGATCGGGACCGTGATCACGACCGCACCGGCCGCGATCGATCCGGTCGGCTCCTCGAATTGCGAACTGCCACCGAAGTTCGCGATCGCCACCGGCGCCGTGATCGCCGCCTTGGTGGCGGTCAGCGACAGCGCCAGCAGGAGGTCGTTCCAGGCGAAGATGAACACCAGGATGGCGGCGGTCACCACCCCGGGTGCGGCCAGCGGGGCGATCACCTTGCGGAATGCCTGGGCCGGTGTGGCGCCGTCCATTTTCGCCGCCTTTTCCAGGTCCCACGGAATCTCCCGGAAGAACGCCGACAACGTGTAGATGGCAAGCGGCAGAGCGAATGTGATGTAAGGCAGGATCAGGCCCGGCCAGGTGTCGAACAACCCGACGAAGCGTTCGATGTTGAACAGCGGGGTGACCAGCGAGATGGCGGGGAACATCGTAACCAGCAGGGTCGCCCCGATCAGCACGCGCTTGCCGGGGAAGCTGAGCCGCGCGATCGCGTAGGCGGCCATCGCGCCGAGCACCACCGCGATCGCGGTGGTGGTCAAACCGATTCCGATCGAGTTCACCAACGCCGCACCGAACAAGTCGCCGCGGAAGATGCCGCGGTAGTTCTCGAACGACACCGACGACGGAAACAGCTTGCCGTCCTTGACCGTTGACGTAGGCTTGAGCGAGAGGCTGACGATCCACAACACCGGTACAAGTGCGTACACCACGACCACGGCGTCTACCACGGCCCAGACCGCCGCCCGCCGGGCGCCTCCCCGCGCCCATGCCTGGTCAGCGGCCATCGAGGTCACCACCGGGCGCGGCCGCGCCGAACACCTTGATGTAAACCAGCGCGATGATGCCCACACAGACGAAGATCAACACGCTGATCGCCGAACCCAGTCCGACATTGAATCCCTTGAACAGGTTGTCGTAGCCCAGGATTGACACCGAATCGGTGTTGTTGGCGCCGTCGGTGAGCACGTAGATGTTGTCGAAGATGCGGAAAGCGTCCAGCGTACGGAACAGCAACGCGACAATGACCGCCGGCTTGATGATGGGCAAGGTGACGCGCATCAGCCGCCGCCACGGCCCGGCGCCGTCGACTTGGGCCGCCTTGAGCAGGTCCTCGGGCACCATCGCCAGGCCGGCCAACAGCAGCAGCGACATGAACGGCGTCGTCTTCCAGACCTCGGCGAGGACGACGATGCCCAGCGACGGAATCTGCTGGGTCAACGGCGCGCTGCCGTGCGGCAACAGGTTTGCCAGGTAACCGGTGCCCGGCGTCCACGCGTAGTACCAGCTGTAGGACGCGACAACGGTGACGATGCCGTACGGGATGAGCACCGCGGTACGCACCAGGCCCTTGCCGACCAGGGTGCGATGCATCACCAACGCCAGCGCCAGCCCCAACACGAACTCGAGCGACACGGAAACCGCTGTGATGCCCAGGGTTACCGCAAGCGCGGTCCACCAATACCGGTCGGTCAGGATGGTTTGGTAGTTGCTCAAACCGACGAACGCGGTGTCGTTGGGGGTGGCGAGGTTGTTGCGCTGCAGGCTCAGCCATACCGCGTACCCGATCGGGTAGGCGGTCACCGCCAGCATCAGCATGGCCGCGGGCGCGACGAGCGCGAAGGCAAGTCGCCGCTCCGACAGCCGGTTTCGGCTCCGGGTCCGCGGGGCGACGGCGGCCTCATGCGGCTGCACGGCGGTGGCGGTCACGGTAACAGCCCCTTGCCGTCGATGGCCTTCTGCGCCTGCGCGGCGAGCTCGTCTGCCGTCCGCTCCGGGTCGATCCGGGTGACGGGGCTCAACGTGGCGGACAGCCGCAGCGACAACGCCTGATAGACCGGCGTCGCCGGCCGGACGGCGGCGTCGGTGAGCTGCCGGCGAATGACCGTGTACATCGGATACTTGGCCTGGAACTGCGGGTCGGAGTACAACGACGTCCGCACCGCGGGCAGCCCGCCTTGCATCGAAACGTACTTCTGGCTCTGCGGGCTGCGCAGGCAGCGCACCGCCTCGAATGCCTCCGCGCGGTGGCGGGTGGTGCTGGCCACCGCCAGGTTGAGCCCCCCGATCGTCACCTTGGCGGGCCGGGGCGGCGCCACGCTGGGATACGGCGCGAAACCAAAGACCTTCCGGCTGGCGTCGTAGGCGATGCGGAACTGCTCGTCGCTGGGCACGAACATCCCGACGTCGTTGATGCTGCCGGCCAGCGCCGGATCGGCATTCAGCGGCAGGAAGGGGACACCGCCCTTCACCGCGTTTTCCAGCATGGAGGCCAGCACGTAGGGCCAGTTGACCTCCAGTGCGGCCTTGCCCTGCTCGACCGCGAGCCGCGCCGTGCCCTCGTCGGTCCGGGTGATCGAGGGATCGGCGCCGGGGGCGGTGGCCACCGCCCTCAGGATGCGCAACGCGTTGACTGTCGCGACCCGGTGCGCGGGGGTGTCGGTCAAGGTGACCTGGCGGCCGTCCTCGGAGAGCACCTGACCGCCGCCGCTGACCAGCAGCGTGTTGAACCACACCACCAGACCCTCGCCCTCGTTCGCCTGCACCGCTATCCAGGCGGGCTGACCCTCGGCGTGCAGCCGTGCGGCCTCGGCCACCATCGCATCCCAGTCTGGCGGCGGTTGGTGCACCAAATCTGGCCGGTACCAGAGTAATTCGGTATTGGTGGCGACGGGCGCGGCATACAGCCGGTGCTTCCAACGCGCCGTCGCCAACGGACCCGGCAAGGTGTCAGCGCCGGCGTCGGCGTCGGCCCGCCCCGCGGGATCGTCCGACAGCGGCAGCGCCCAACCCGCCTCGGCGAACTCCGCGGTCCACACCACGTCCAGCGCCATCACATCCAGGCCGCGGTCGTGAGCGCTGAGCCGCCGCGCCAGCTGCACCCGCTGCTCGCCCGGCCCCCTGGGCAGGCTCACGTGCTGGATGGCGAACCGGCCTGCCAGTTGCTTGGTGCACTCCTGGGCGACGGCGGTGAAGGCGGCCGAATCGGTGGCCGGCGTGAAAAACGTGATCACCACCCCGGTGCCGGAGTTCCCGCACGCCGGCACCGCCGCGGTGAGGGTGAGCGTCGCCAACGCGATGGCGGCCGCCCGTCGCAGGCGCCGACGACGATTCACCACTGGATTCACACCTCTCGCGCGCGGCCTCAAATCGCCAAGCGCGCCAACAGGTCCCGCGCCTTCTCCGCGTTCTGCGGATCGCAGAGCACGTCGTAGCGGCCGGCCACCAATTGCATCGTCGAGCTGAAATCCCTTGTGCCGCGGGCCATCGCGTACGGCACGGCGGAGGTGATCAGCCCGAAGAAGACCCCGGCGACCAGACCCGTGGCCAGCGCCGCCCACGGATTCGGGCTGAAGAAGCCGAGCACCAACCCGATGAACAAACCCAGCCAGGCGCCGCTCAGCACACCACCGCCGAGGACCTTGGGCCACGTCAGCCTGCCGGTGACGCGTTCGACCTGCATCAGGTCGACGCCGACGATGATCACCTGCTGAACCGGGAACTGCTGCTCGGAGAGATAGTCGACGGCGCGCTGCGCCTCGGCGTAGGTGGGATACGACCCGACCGGCCAACCCTTGGGCGGCGTCGGTAGTCCGGGGACGCCGCGGCGGCCCGCCGCCGCGCCCGGGGGGGTGGCGCCGGGAACTTGACCGGGCTGGAAAGGACTAGTCATTGGTGCTCATTCTCCTCCGCCACGGCCAACGGCACATCTCGGGCCCTTTTAGCCTATCCAGCGACCGCTCGCCAACCTGCGAAAACAGGTCGCCCCCGGCCCGGCGGCCGGCGGCGATTCGCGCCCGATTCGCCGATTTCGCATCGGCTAGGTTGAACAGCATGACAGCGCCCGGCGATGGCTTCGGCGAACGCTCCCACGACGACCAGGCCAAACCGTTCCCCGCCGGCGGCGACGCCCCGGACGCGCCGCAGCCGCCGTGGGAACCGCCGCCATCGGGGGCGGCGCCCGAATATCCGCCGCCGGCATACCCGCCGCCGGGCTATCCCACCGAATACCACCCCGGTTACGCGGCCCAATACCCGCCGCCTCCGGGCTATGGGCCGCCGCCCGGATATGACCAACCGTCCGGTTATGGCGCGCCGCCGTACCAAGCCGGGCCGGCCCAATTCGGTGGGCCGCCCGGAGGCTACGGACCGCCGCCCTACCCGGGCGGCTATTACCCGGCCCCGGACTACCTCGGCGGCTACGGGTCACCGAGCGGACTGAAACCGGGGACGAACAAGCTCGCCATCGCGTCGCTCATCTCGTCGTTCACCGGCGTGTTCTGTTGCTGCGTCGGCTCGATCGTGGCCATCGTGCTGGGCGTGGTCGCGATGAACGAAATCAAGCGCACCCAGCAAGACGGCTACGGCCTCGCGGTTGCCGGCATCGTCATCGGCATCGCGACCTTGGTGGTGAGCCTGATCGTCTTCATGTTCGCGCTGCACTCGCGTTAGCAGCTTTGCCGTAGCCGATCCACCACCGCCGCCATCCACCGCGTCGACGGCGGCTGCCTAGGCTTTCCCCATGGCATCGGTCAACAGGGTTTACATCGCCCGGCTCTCGCGGATGTTGGTGCTGGGTCCGCTCGGCGAATCCTTCGGCCGGATCCGCGATGTCGTGATCGGCATCAGCATCGTGCGTCAGCAACCCCGCGTCCTGGGTCTGGTCGTCGACCTGGCGACGCGGCGCAGCATCTTCATCCCGATGCTCCGGGTCGCCGCGATCGAGCCGGAGGCCGTCACCCTGAACACCGGGAGCGTCTCCCTGCGCCACTTCGAGCAGCGCCCGGGCGAGGTGCTGGCGATCGGCCAGGTGCTCGACACCCAGGTGAAGGTCAACGATCCCGCGCTTCCGGAGCTGGCCGGCCTGGACGTCGTCATCACGGACCTGGGCATCGAACAGACGCGGACCCGCGACTGGATGGTGAGCCGGGTCGCCGTCCGCAGCCAGCGGCGGCTCGGCCGGCGTGGCCCCGTGCACGTCGTGGATTGGTACCACGTGCAGGGCCTGAGCCCGTCGGCGCTGGCGCTGCCGGGCCAGGGGGTGGCGCAGCTGCTGAGCCAGTTCGAGGGCTGGAAGGCGGTGGACGTCGCCGACGCCATCCGCGGCCTGCCGCCCAAGCGGCGCTACGAGGTGCTCAAAGCGCTCGACGACGACCGGCTGGCGGACGTCCTGCAGGAACTGCCCGAGCTGGACCAGGCCGACGTGCTGTCCGAGCTGGGCACCGAACGCTCCGCCGACGTCCTCGAGGAGATGGACCCCGACGACGCCGCCGACCTGCTCGGCGTGCTCAATCCGACGGACGCCGAGATGCTGCTGACGCGGATGGACCCCGACGATTCGGCCCCGGTGCGCCGGCTGCTGGCGCACTCGCCGGACACGGCGGGCGGCCTGATGACCTCCGATCCGGTGGTGTTGACGCCCGACACGTCGGTCGCCGAGGCGTTGGCCCGGGTCCGCGATCCGGACCTCACCCCGGCCCTGTCGTCCATGGTGTTCGTGGTGCGGCCGCCCACGGCCACCCCCACCGGCCGCTACTTGGGCTGCGTGCAGCTGCAGCGGCTGCTTCGCGAACCGCCGGCCGAGCTGGTCGGCGGGATCGTCGACAACGACCTGCTCACCCTGACCCCGGAGACGCCGCTGGGGGCGGTGACGCGCTACCTGGCGGCGTACAACCTGGTGTGCGGGCCGGTACTCGATGATCAGAACCATCTGTTGGGCGCGGTGACGGTGGACGATCTGCTCGATCACCTGTTGCCGCACGACTGGCGCGTGGATGTGCAGGCGCTCGACGCCGCCGGCCGGCTGGAAGAACTGGGAGGATCCGCGTGAGCAAGTCCTCGGCCCCGCGCCGGCTCTACACCCCGCGGACGTCGCGCAGGTACTCGCCACGCCTGGACCCCGAGGCCGTCGGCCAGATCACCGAGTCCATCGCCCGTTTCTTCGGCACCGGCCGCTACCTGCTGGTGCAGACGATCATCGTGTTCGCGTGGATCGCGGTGAACCTGTTCGCCGTGGGGCTGCGCTGGGACCCCTATCCGTTCATCTTGCTCAACCTGGCCTTCTCCACGCAGGCCGCCTACGCGGCGCCGCTGATTCTGCTCGCCCAGAATCGTCAGGAAAACCGGGACCGCGTCGCGCTCGAACAGGACCGCCACCGCGCCTCCCAGACCAAAGCCGACACCGAGTTCCTGGCGCGCGAGCTCGCGGCGGTCCGGCTCGCGGTCGGCGAGGTCGTGACCCGCGAGTATCTGCGCCACGAGCTCGAGGATCTGCGCTCGCTGCTGGCCGGTTTGGACCCCGAATCCGAGGACTACGGGGCGGCGCCGGGCGGTGACGGCGCGGAGCGCGCGACTAAGAAATCGGGTTGAGAACCAGTTCCGACCATTGCGCCACTCTGGTCACAAGAGTTATGTATGGTGATCTAGTTCACGGCTGAGAAGCAGTTGACCAGCTCACATACCTAGGACGGTCGAGTGCGCATTGGGGGACGCCGGGGTCCACGCCCGGCCGCCGCGGCGGAGCGGCAACGGGCTCTTCAGGTGACGCGCACGCGCGCCTTCGGCGTAGCCACTATCACTCCCCTGGTTTTCGCGGGCGCCGTAAGCGGTGCCGCGCCCTCGCTCCCCGAGAAGCTCCCCCCGGTGCACGCGAACGTGGCGCCGGTGGCCGCCGTCTCCCCCGCCTTCCCCGACCTCTCGGGGCCGGCCGTCGTGTCCATCGACCGCTCGCCGAACGCGTTCCACGTCGCCGAGCCGGCCTTGTCGGCTCCCCCGAAGCCGATGATCGTCAATGCGCCGGGCGCGCTTGGCATTCCGAGCATCGCGCTCGCGGCCTATCGCAACGCCGAACAGAAGATGGCCGTGGCCGCGCCGGGCTGCGGGGTCAGCTGGAACCTGCTGGCCGGCATCGGGCGCATCGAGTCGGGCCATGCGGGCGGAGGAGCGGTTGATGCCCGCGGCACCGCGGTCGTCCCGATCTATGGACCGGCGCTGGACGGCACGCTGCCCGGCAACGAGATCATCCTCCAGAGCAGCACCGGCAATCGCCCCACCTACGCCCGCGCGATGGGGCCGATGCAGTTCCTGCCCGGCACCTGGGCGCGCTACGCGTCCGACGGTAAAGGCGACGGCGTTGCCGATCCGCAGAACCTGTTCGACTCCACGCTGGCCGCGGCCCGGTACCTGTGCAGCGGCGGCCTCAACCTCCGCGACCCGTCGCAGGTGATGGCCGCGATCCTGCGCTACAACAACTCGATGGCGTACGCGCAGAACGTGCTCGGGTGGGCCTCGGCGTACGCCACCGGCGTGGTTCCGGTCGACCTGCCTCCGATGACGGGCCCGCCGCCTCCGCTCGCCGACGCGCACCTGGAGCATGCGGAGGGACTCGGCCCCAACCTGCCGATGAACATCAACGGTCTGCCGTCGGACGACCCCCTGGCGCGCATGCCGCTGATCGACCTCACCTCGCCGCAGAGCCCCGGTCAGCAGCCGATGTTCCCGTGGATGGCCCCGACCCCACAGCAGGCCCCGTCGCGCCTGTCCGGCTGCACCGTCATCTGCGTCGGCCCCCAGAGCCCGCCGCCGAACGCCGCCCCGCCATGGGGTCAGCCGCTCGTCGCACCGCCCGCGCCACCGATGGGCGCCCCGCCGCTGGGCGCGCCACCCGCCCCGCCGCTCGGCCCGGAGCGGCTTCCCGGTGCGATCCGCTGGACGTCGACCGCGCTGCGGCAGGCCCGCGACTACCTGAGTGGGGTGACCACCCAGCTGCGCGAAGACCTGGGGCCCGAGTTCGACGACCTGCGCGTCCCGCTGAGCGAATTGCAGAAGCTGCGGGGGATGACGCCCCGCGCCGCGCTGACCAAGCACCTGCTGGACGGCGACGATTCGTTCCTCACCGGCAACTTCGACCGACCGGCCACCGGGGCGGTCACGCCGGCAGCCCCGCCCCAGCCGACAGCCGAGCAACACCTTTCCGGGCCGACCCCGTTCGACGCCGACGCGACCTGAGCGTCTGCGCCGAGACTGTAATCCGGCAGAAGGTGCTCGGCGTGCCGTCGCCCTGGGTTCAGTGTCGACGACGGGTTAGCGTCGCGTCGGGTCCAGTCCCAGCGACACGCCCGCCAATCCGCGCCGGCGTGCCGACAGCTTGTCGGCCACGCTGCGCAGTTCCTTGCCGGCGGGGGAGTCGGGGGCGCTCAGCACGATCGGGGTGCCGGAATCGCCGGCGGCCACCAGGGCGGGGTCCAACGGGATCTGGCCGAGCAGCGGCACGTCGGCGCCGACGGCGCGGGACAACCGCTCGGCCACCTGCCGGCCGCCGCCCTCGCCGAACACCTGCAACGTCGAACCGTCGGGCAGCGTGAGACCGGACATGTTCTCCACCACGCCGGCGAGGCGTTGCCGGGTTTGCATCGCGATGCTGCCCGCCCGCTCGGCGACCTCGGCCGCGGCCAGCTGCGGCGTTGTCACCACCATCAGCTCGGCGCTCGGGATCAGCTGGGCCACCGAGATGGCGATGTCGCCGGTGCCCGGCGGCAGGTCCAGTAAGAGCACGTCCAGGTCGCCCCAATAGACGTCGGCCAGGAACTGCTGCAGCGCACGGTGCAGCATCGGCCCGCGCCACACCACCGGTGTGTTGCCCTCGGTGAACTGGGCGATCGAGATGACCTTCACCTCGTGGGCGATGGGCGGCAGGATCATCGACTCGACCTGGGTGGGCCGGTCGGTGGTACCCATCATCCGCGGGATGGAGTGGCCGTGGATATCGGCGTCCAGCACGCCGACGGACAGTCCGCGCGCGGCCATCGCGGCGGCCAGGTTGACGGTGACGGTGGACTTGCCCACCCCGCCCTTCCCCGACGCGACCGCGTAGACCCGGGTCAGCGAGTTCGGCTGGGCGAACGGGATGACGGGCTCGCGGGCATCGCCCCGTAACTGCTTGCGCAGTTCGGTGCGCTGCTCGTCGTTCATCACGTCCAGGGTGACCTTCACGGCCCCCGTGCCCGGAACATCGGAGACGGCCTGGGTGACCCGCTCGCTGATTTCGGTCTTCTTCGGGCAGGCGGCGGTGGTCAGGTAGATCGCGACGTGCACGCCGCCGTCGGGCTCGGTGTCAATGCTCTTGACCATTCCGAGTTCGGTGATCGGACGCCGCAACTCGGGGTCGATCACCTTCCCCAGTGCGGTGCGGATTGCTGCGCTCAGGTCGGCAGTGTCATGAGGGGACATCACCGCCGAGTGTAGGCGCGCTACCAGACGGGCCGGTCAACCGCCCGCGACGGGACCCGGCGGCTTCGGCGTCACCGCGTTCGGCGGGCCGGCCGGTTTGGGTGCAGGCGACGCGGGGGCCGGAGGCGCGGGTGGTGCGGCCGGCGGCGGGGCCGCCTGGGGGGCCGGGGTCCACGCCCGGCCGCCGCGGCGGAGCGGCAACGGGCTCTTCAGGTGACGCGCACGCGCGCCTTCGGCGTA
>NZ_LZIX01000047.1:0-570 GCF_001666955.1 Mycobacterium sp. E735
TCGGGCGGGCGCCAGCCCTCCGGCGGAGGGGGACCCGGCGGTGGGTTCGTCATGTGGCAACCGCCTCCCGTCGCAACACGGCGTCGTAATAGCCCCGCCGATATCCCACGCGCAGCCTAACGGCGATGACGAGCAGGGAGGGCAGCAGAAACCACTGCGGCCGGGTCAGGCCCAGCCACACCGTTTCGTTGGCGCGGAAGAACTCGACGAAAAACCGGAATACCGCGTAGCCGGCCACGTAGAGGACGAACAGCTCGCCCGGGTGGCTCACCCGGTTGCGCAGCCAGAGCAGCACCGCGAATGCGGCCAGCTGGAAGGCGATTTCGTAGAGGAACGACGGGTGCATCGCCGCGCCGGTGAGGCAGCCCGGGCACTTCGGCACGCCGGCGGGGGCATGCACGCCCCATGGCAGGTTCGTCGGGCGCCCCGGCGCCTCGGTGAGGTGGCAGCCGACCCGGCCGATCGCCATGCCGAGGGCGACGGCGGGGGCGAACAGGTCACCGGTCTTGCCGGTGTAGCCGCCGAGGCGTTTAGCGATCAGCACGCCGAGGTAGGCGCCCAGCAGCCCGC
>NZ_LZIX01000048.1:0-46508 GCF_001666955.1 Mycobacterium sp. E735
AGCCGCTCCAACCTGGTCGCGACGGTGCGCGCCGACCTGCTGCGGCGCGCCGGCAGGCCGGCCGATGCCGTCACCTGGTACCGAGAAGCGTTGGCGGTCAACGGTTCCGAGCCGGGCCGCGAATTCCTGCGGCGGCGCATCGCCGAGTGCGGCGGGTAGCCGCCCCGCGACTCAGGCCTCGGCGAAGTTCCGGGTGACCGACGGGTCCACCGGGATGCCCGGGCCCGTGGTCGTCGACACGGTGATCTTCTTCAGGTAACGGCCCTTCGAGGCCGACGGCTTGAGCCGCAGCACCTCGTCGAGGGCGGCGCCGTAGTTCTCCGCGAGGGCCTTCTCGTCGAAGGACGCCTTGCCGATGACGAAATGCAGGTTGGCCTGCTTGTCGATGCGGAAGTTGATCTTGCCGCCCTTGATGTCGGCCACCGCCTTCGCGACGTCCGGGGTGACGGTACCCGTCTTGGGGTTGGGCATCAGGCCGCGCGGACCCAGGACGCGGGCGATGCGCCCGACCTTGGCCATCTGGTCGGGCGTCGCGATCGCGGCGTCGAAGTCCAGGAAGCCGCCCTGGATCTTCTCGATCAGGTCGTCGCTGCCGACGATGTCGGCCCCGGCGGCCTGCGCCTGCTCGGCCTTGTCGCCGACCGCGAACACCGCGACCCGGGCGGTCTTACCGGTGCCGTGCGGCAGGTTGACCGTGCCGCGGACCATCTGGTCCGCCTTGCGCGGGTCGACGCCGAGCCGGATCGCCACCTCGACCGTCGCGTCCTGCTTGGCCGACGCGGTCTCCTTGGCGAGCTTGGCCGCCTCCAGCGGGCTGTACAGGTTGTTGCGGTCCACCTTCTCGGCGGCGGCGCGGTATGCCTTGCTGTTCTTGCTCATTCGATCAATCCAATCTCGTGGTTGGTTGTGGTTAGTCGGGCCGAAGCTGGCCCTCCCACGTCTAGCTGTGTTCGTCCCTATTCGACGGTGATCCCCATCGACCGGGCGGTGCCGGCGATGATCTTGGCGGCCGCGTCGATGTCGTTGGCGTTGAGGTCGGTCTTCTTGGTCTCGGCGATCTCGCGAACCTGGTCCCAGGTGACCTTGGCGACCTTGGTCTTGTGCGGCTCGGCCGAGCCCTTGCCCACGCCCGCGGCCTTTAGCAGCAGCTTGGCGGCCGGCGGCGTCTTGAGCGCGAAGGTGAAGCTGCGGTCCTCGTAGACCGTGATCTCCACCGGGATGACCTGGCCGCGCTGGTTCTCCGTGGCAGCGTTGTAGGCCTTGCAGAACTCCATGATGTTGACGCCGTGCTGGCCGAGCGCGGGTCCGACCGGCGGGGCGGGGTTGGCCTGCCCGGCCACGATCTGCAGCTTGATCAGCCCAACGACTTTCTTCTTCGGGGCCATGGGTGTTGGTGTTCCTTCCTAGCTAACGTTCTAAATCTTCGAAACCTGGCTGAACGTCAATTCCACCGGCGTCTCGCGGCCGAAGATCGACACCAGCACCTTGAGCTTCTGCTGTTCGCCGTTGACCTCGCTGATGGTCGCGGGCAAGGTCGCGAACGGCCCGTCCATGACCGTCACCGACTCGCCGACCTCGTAGTCGACCTCGACGGCCGGCCGCTCCAGCCCGCCGGCCTCGGCGGCGGCGGCGGTGGTGGCCGCGCCCTTGGCGGCCTTCTTGGCCGCGCCACGCGGCAGCAGGAACTTGACCACGTCGTCAAGCGTCAGGGCCGACGGCCGCGACGTCGCGCCGACGAACCCGGTGACGCCGGGGGTGTTGCGGACCGCGGCCCACGAGTCGTCGGTCAGGTCCATGCGCACCAGGATGTAGCCCGGCAGCACCTTGCGGTTGACCTGCTTGCGCTGGCCGTTCTTGATCTCGGTGACCTCTTCGGTGGGCACCTCGACCTGGAAGATGTAGTCGCCGACGTCCAGGTTCTGCACGCGGGTCTCGAGATTGGCTTTGACCTTGTTCTCGTATCCCGCGTAGGAGTGGATCACGTACCAGTCACCCGGCTTGCTGCGCAGCTCCGCCTTGAGCGCGGCCGCCGGGTCGACCTCTTCGGTCGACTCCTCGGGGGCTTCGGCCGCCGAGGTTTCCGTGGTCTCGGCGTCCTCGGTGCGCTCTTCTACGTCGACCGCTTCACCCGCGGACGTGTCACCGTCGAAGGTAGTCACGGTTTTCAGTCCTCTCTATCCATCGCTCAGCCGAACACCAGCAGCACGAGCTTGGTGAGGCCAAAATCCGCGAGGCCGACCAGCGCCACCATGAAGGCCAGGAACGCCAGCACCACCGACGTGTAGGTGATCATCTGCTTGCGGTTCGGCCAGATGACCTTCCGCATCTCCGCAACCACCTGCTTGAGGTAGTTGAAGACGAAGACGAACGGGTTGGCCGAACGGTCTCCGGGCTTCTTCGGCTTCTTGCCCTTCTTGGCCTTCTTGGCTTTGGCGCCCTTGTCCTCCTTGGCGGCCTCCGCCTCGTCCGCCGACTCTACGTCGACGTCCTGGCCCGTGTCGGCCGCTCGCTGCCGAGATCGTTTGCCGGTCGGGCGCTGCGGCCGCGTCACCACAGCGGTCCGGCCGCCGCTCGCGCGGTCGTCCTCCCTGTCGGCGCCGTCGCTTGTGGCGTCGTTGGCAGCGTCGCCTTCGTCGCTCACCGCATGCTCCTTAAGTTTGCCGGTCTCCCGCGGGCCGTCCCGTGGTGGACGGCCACTATTCCAGTGTCCACCATGGCACGCCTTTCTATTGTCCGGCTCCTCCTCGGGCCCGGTGCGGCCCGCATCGTCGCCAGACGTCGCGTTCAGCAGGGGCGACAGGACTTGAACCTGCAACCTGCGGTTTTGGAGACCGCTGCTCTGCCAGTTGAGCTACGCCCCTTCGCGGTTGGCAGGCCAACCTGCGCTTACCTACCGGGGCTTACATGACACGCGCGCCCTCCGATCGCTCGAATCCCGGAAAGCGCGCTGATGCTGGGAAAACCCCGAGGTCCGAGTGTACATCGACGCGGGAGTCAGATACTAATTACGCCGTCCTGACGACCTGGCCGGACTCCGGGTCCCATTTGAGGTTCTCCGACTCTGCGTACTGGCTCATCAGCGTCGTGTAGGACTGCAGGACCACCCGGCCCTCATCGTCGGTGCAGGTGTTCCTGGTGACCACGATGTCGGCGCCGAACCGCTCGTCGACCGAGTGGATGTCCATCCGGGCCCACAGCTTGTCGCCGGCCTTGATCGGCCTGGAGAAAACGAACCGCTGGTCGACCTGGACGATCACCAGGGTCTCCATGCCGATGTCGACGTGGCGGAAGAAGTCGAGCTGGACCAGCTTGGCGAAGATCGTCGCATAGGTCAGCGGCGCCAGGATCGCGTCGTGGCCGAGTTCGGCGGCCGCGTCCTCGCTGTAATGGGCCGGGTGGCGGTCCTTGACGGCCAACGCAAACTGGCGGAGTTGTTCACGGCCCACGACGAAGTAGTCCGGGTACCGCCAGATCATTCCGCGGATGTCGGTCTTGAGCGCCATGGGCTACGCGAGGGTCGCGGACGCGATGGCCCTACCGAAGATCTTCTTGCCGCCGGTGGTGGCCGTCAACGCGATGGTCACGGACTTGGTTTCCGGGTCAGCCGACTTCACCCGGCCGTTGAAGACCAGCTCGGCGCCCTTGCCGTCGTTGGGCACAGGCACCACCGCGGTGAACCGCACGTTGTACTCGGTGACCGCGCCGGGGTCACCGATCCACGCGGTGACATAGCCGCCGCCGATGCCCATGGTCAGCATGCCGTGCGCGATCGCGGTGTCCAGCCCGACGACCTTGGCCATCTCGTCGTCCCAGTGGATCGGGTTCAGGTCACCCGAGACGCCCGCGTAATTCACCAGGTCCTGGCGGGTCAGCGGGTAGGTCCGCTCCGGGAGCTGGTCGCCCACCTTCACCGAGCTGAACTCACGCAGTGGCATCAGAAAATCCCTCTTCTCCATCCTCACCCGCACGCCCAGCCAGGGTCGTGTAGGTCTCCTGCACAACATCACCGGCCTCGTTGGTGATGATGTTCTTGGTCACGATGATCTGGGTGCCGTGCGAAACCCGCATCGAGTCGACGTAGACGTCGCAGTACAGCGTGTCGCCCGCCACGATCGGCGCCATGAACTTCAGCACCTGGTCGACCTGCACGATCTGCGCGTCGTGGACGGCAACGTTCGCGTGCTTGAAGAACGCCGACTGCGCCTTGTAGCCGAATACGCAGATGAACGTCAGCGGCGCCAGCAGGCCGACATAGCCCAGCTCCGCGGCCGCCTTCTCCTCGAGGAACATGGCGTCGTCGTTCTGCACGGCGACGGCGTACTCACGGATCTTCTCCCGCTCCACGACGTAATGGTCGGGATAGCGGTAGTGCATCCCGACGATGCTCTCGCTTAACGGCACGGCTCTAAAATCTACCTAGTCAGGGGCGAATAACGGGTCGCGGGTCGCCGCTAGCGCGTTTCCCGGTGGGCCTGGTGCTTGCCGCAGTTCGGGCAGAACTTCTTCAGTTCCATGCGGTCCGGGTCGTTCCGGCGGTTCTTCTTGGTGATGTAGTTGCGGTGCTTGCACACCTCGCAGGCCAAGGTGATCTTCGGCCGGACGTCGGTACTGGAAGCCATGACGGTTCTCTCTCAACTCTCTAAAAAGTGCGCGTTGTTGTGTTGTAGCGATGGCCGGACTCGAACCGGCGACCTAACGATTATGAGTCGTTCGCTCTAACCGACTGAGCTACATCGCCTCTGGCCACCCCTTTTGGGGTAGGGCCGCCCACGCCTGCTCGGCGTCCGCCGAGCCCCCTAACGGAATCGAACCGTTGACCTTTTCCTTACCATGGAAACGCTCTACCGACTGAGCTAAGGGGGCCGTTCACCCGAATCGGACGCGGTGCCGCGGGCCTAAAAGAGGGTACAGCCTGGCCCGCAACCGGACCAAACCCACGGGCGCTACGGGGCGGCGCCACCGCTGGGACGGGGCCGCCAGGCGCTCAGGTCGCTGAACTCGTCGTACTCCTCGGCCGGTTCGTCGGCGTCGGCCTCGGTGAGCAGGGTGCGCAATGCCAGGTTGACGGCCTCGCGGGCATCGGCCAGATGGAAGCGGCGGATCGCCTCGTCGATCAGATCGACGTCGATCTCGATTTCGACCTTCTTCCTCATGCGCCAACAATACCCAGCGGGCGTGAGCCCAATCGCTGCTCGCGGGCGGTGTCCGGCAAAGTTCACGCCGGGGCCGTGGCCCCCGGCCGAGCACGCCCTAGTCTGGTCACGTGTCAACGGACCGGCTGTACTTTCGCCAACTGCTCTCCGGCCGCGACTTCGCCGCCGGCGACATGTTCGCGACCCAGATGCGCAACTTCGCCTACCTGATCGGCGACCGCCAAACGGGCGACTGCGTGGTGGTCGACCCCGCGTACGCGGCCGGTGATCTTCTCGACACGCTCGAGGCCGACGGCATGCACCTGTCCGGAGTGCTGGTGACCCATCACCATCCCGATCACGTCGGCGGATCGATGATGGGCTTCTCGCTGCAGGGCCTGGCCGAGCTGCTGGAACGCAAAGCCGTGCCGGTACACGTCAATACCCATGAGGCGCAATGGGTTTCGCGGGTGACCGGGATCAGCCTCGGGGATCTCACCGCCCACGAGAATCACGACAAGGTCAGCATCGGGGACATCGAGATCGAGTTGCTGCACACGCCCGGCCACACGCCCGGCAGTCAGTGCTTCCTGCTCGACGGTCGCCTGGTCGCCGGTGACACGTTGTTCCTGGAGGGCTGCGGGCGCACCGACTTTCCCGGCGGCGACTCCGACGAGATGTACCGCAGCCTGCAGCAACTCGCGACACTGCCCGGTGACCCGACGGTCTTTCCGGGACACTGGTATTCGGCGGAGCCGAGCGCTTCGCTGTCGGAAGTCAAGCGTTCCAACTACGTGTATCGCGCCGCGGACCTCGCCCAATGGCGAATGTTGATGGGCGGCTGACGGTCGCTCGACCACAACGGGCCGGCCACCGGCCTGTGATATAAGCGGAGGGTGGATTCCATGGGGTGGATCCAGGACAGCTGGCACGGGATCACAAACGTCGGATCCAGCACCTGGATTGCGTGGGCGGCGTGGGCGGCGATTGCGCTCGCCGCCATCACCCTGGTCTTCACCAACAGGCAGATCACCCGCAACCGCCGGCTGGCCGCGGAGCAGACGCGCCCGCAGGTCTCGATGTTCATGGAACCGCACCCCGCCGACTGGCACGTGATCGAGCTGGTGGTCAGGAACTTCGGCCAGACCGCGGCGTACGACGTCACATTCTCTTTCGTCAACCCGCCGACGGTGGCCGAGTACGAGAACGCGACCGACGGCTACGCCGACGTCGTCGAACTGCGGCTCCCCCGCGAGCTGCCGTACCTCGCCCCCGGCCAGGAATGGCGGATGGTGTGGGATTCGGCGCTGGACCGCGCCGAGATAGGCAGCGGCATCGAGTCCCGCTTCACCGGCACGATCAGCTATTTCGATCAACCCGAGCGTCCGCGCGGCTGGCGGTTCTGGGAACGCGACCGCCGTCCGCTGGAAACTCAGGTGACGCTCGACTGGGATTCCCTGCCGCCCGTCCAGCGCATCGAGCTGATGACCACCCATGATCTGGCGAAGCGGGAGAAGCAGAAGCTGGAGCTGCTGCGCGGCCTGCTCACCTACTTCCACTACGCGAGCAAGGAAACCCGCCCCGAGGTGTTCCGCAGCGAGATCGAACGGATCAACGGCGCCGTGCGGGAAACGCAGGACAGATGGCGCACCCGCCAGCTCGACGACCCCACCGATGTCAGCCTGCGCTGGAGTGAGGCCCCGGACGACCTGGGCAAACACCACAGCCAGCCGGCGTGACGGCAAGGAGCCCAGCAACGATGAGCGGCCCGGTCCACTACAGCCTCAAGGATTCCATCGCGGTCATCCGGATGGACGACGGCAAGGTCAACGCCCTGGGCCCGACGATGCAGCAGGCCCTGGGCGAGGCGATCGACCGGGCCGAGGCGGACAACGCCGGGGCGCTGGTGATCACCGGCAACGAGCGGGTGTTCAGCGGCGGGTTCGACCTGAAGATCCTGACGTCCGGCGAGGCGCAGCCGGCGATCGACATGCTGCGCGGCGGCTTCGAGCTGTCCTACCGGCTGTTGTCGCATCCCAAGCCGGTGGTGATGGCCTGCACCGGCCACGCCATCGCGATGGGGGCGTTCCTGCTCGCGTCGGGCGACCACCGGGTGGCCGCGCACGCCTACAACATTCAGGCCAACGAGGTGGCGATCGGCATGGTCATCCCGTACGCCGCCCTGGAGATCATGAAACTGCGGCTGACGCAGTCGGCGTACCAGCAGGCCGCCGGGCTGGCCAAGACGTTCTTCGGCGAGACGGCGCTGGCCGCCGGTTTCGTCGACGAGATCGTGCTGCCGGAGATGGTGGTGAGCCGCGCCGAGGAGGCCGCGCGCGAATTCGCCGGTCTGCGCCAGCACGCCCACGCCGCGACCAAACTGCGCGCCCGCGCCGACGCGCTCAAGGCCATCCGCGCGGGGATCGACGGCATCGAGGCCGAGTTCGGCCTTTAGGCGCACGGGCGCGCTGCGCCAACGCGACGTTGAAGGATGAGCTGAACGGCGAACGCGGTGGCCGCTGCTGGCCGCCACCGCGTTCCCTTCGCCTCCTCGACGCCAGTGTGACACGCGCGCGAAGCGTCGTCACTTCACCGGTTCCGCGCCGCCACCGGAAAGCGCCGGGTCTACCGGTTCGGTCGCAAGCGTTATTCAGTTCGCCGCCGAAACCCATTGATAGGGAAGGAATTTCCCGTCAAGGGTCACCACGACGCGATCACCGGACGGGTGCGGCTTCTTCTGCAGGTCGACGCTGAAGTTGATCGCGCTCATGATGCCGTCGCCGAACTGTTCGTGGATCAGCTCCTTGATGGCGCCGCCGTAGACCTGCAGGGCCTCGTAGAAGCGGTAGATGGTCGGGTCGGTCGGCACCGCGGTCGGCAGCCCGCCACGCATCGGCGGCGCCGCCAGCACGGGTACCACCGACTCGTCCAGTCCGAGCTTCTCCACGAGAACCCGTGCCGGCTCGGGGGGAATGGGGTGTTGACCCAGCAGCGCCGCGGTGGTCCATACCACCGGCCTGCCGATGGCGTCGGCCAGCTGCTGCCACGTCAGGCCGCGCCTCAGCCGCGCCAGGACGATCTGCTCGGTGATCTCATGTCTGTTCATAGCCCCCAAGCATGCCCGGGACCGGGGGCGCGTACCTCCGGGACCGCCGGCGCTCACGCCGGCTTCGTCGCGGTGACCAACCGGGTGGCGAACCACGGACCGCCGTAGTACATGCGCCATCCGAGGTTGCGGCGACGCACGTTTCGCCAACCCAGCTCCCGTAGGTGCGCGGCGTGCTGACGGGTCTCCCAGAGGTCCGCGATCGCCAGCCGGCCACCCGGGCGCAGCACCCGAACCGCCTCGGCGAGGGCCTTGCGCCGGCCCGCGCCCGTCGGAATGTTGTGGATGGCCAGGTTGCTGACGATCACGTCGACGCTCGCGTCGGCGAACGGCAGGGCGGTCATGTCGGCGGTGCGCACCTCGACGCGATCGGCGACGCTCTCCAACGCCGCGTTGGCCAGGGTCGCCTCCGGGGAGTTGTCGGTCTGGTCGGCATGCCACAGATCGACCCCGATCGCGCGGCCCCGCGGCAACCGCTTCGCCGCGGCCAGCAGCACCGCCCCCCGTCCGCAACCGAGGTCGAGCACCGTTTCGTCGCCCGTAAGCCGAAGCTCGTCGAGCACCCGCGCCCACACCACGAACTTGCCCACCCGCGTGGCGTAAACGTAAAGGGTTGCGCTCGAAGCGATTCCGGCCGCCGACGTCGCCGCCAGCGCGGCGGTCAGCCGCTTGCCGCGCGCCCAGCTCAGCGCGGCCCACCCGGCCAGCGCGGCGGTTTGGGCGGCCAGACCGATCGCCTGCAAGCGCACGGAGAGGGTGTGAAACGAGCCGTCGATTCCGTAGTCGCCCCGGTGGTCGTGCACGGTGACGAGCCTACGGCGGCTTGCCTCACCAACGCCCGTGGTGGACCACCTCGGCGAAGGGGCGCCGGTTCGGCTTGCGGATCGGGGTGAGCGGACGGTCGGCGGGATACCCGACGCCGAGCAGGAAGGCGACCAGCCGGTCCCCGGGGACGCCCAGGATGGCGCGCGCCTTCTCCTGGTCCCCCACCGACGAGTGGCCCGTCCCGATCCCCAGGTCCGTGGCCGCGATCATCATCGCCATCGTGGCCTGGCCGACGTCGTAGTTGTCGGTGATCACCCGGCGCTCGTCGGGCGGAACGGGCACGACGATCGCGATCGCGGCCGCGGCGGCGGCGATGTGACCGGCCCCCTGCCAGACGGTCGACAGCTCCTGCAGCTGCGCCCGGTCGGTGACGATCACGAAGTCCCACGGTTGCCGGTTCTTCGCCGACGGCGCGCGCCAGCCGGCCTCGGCGATGCGGTTCAGGTCCTCCTCGGAAACCGGCTCCGGCCGGTACTGCCGGACGTTGCGCCGGGCGCGTATCGCGTCCCAAGCCTCCATGTGTCCCTCCTCGTTTTCCACCTGACCCCCGGTAAACAGGGGTAACGTCGTCGGAATTCCCCGCGTACGGGCACGCCGAAGTTTTATTCCGGCCCATTCGGGAAGCCATGGTGAACCAGCTGCGCCGCGCGCTCGTGTACAGCTGAATGGCCCCGGATGCAGAAAGGCGCGTAGCCGGCATGACTGAGAACCTGACGCCGCATTTCGAAGACGTCCAGGCACACTATGACCTCTCCGACGACTTCTTCCGGCTTTTCCTCGACCCCACGATGACCTACAGCTGCGCATACTTCGACCGCATGCGCGACATCCCGCTGGAAGAGGCGCAGCTGCGCAAGATGGACCTGGCTTTGGGCAAGCTGGGGTTGCGGCCCGGGATGACCCTGCTGGACGTCGGCTGTGGCTGGGGCGGCACGATGCGCCGCGCGATCGAGAAATACGACGTGGACGTCATCGGCCTGACGCTGTCCGAGCACCAGGCCGCCCACGTGCAGAAGCTGTTCGACGCGATGGACACCACGCACAGCAGGCGGGTGCTGCTGCAGGGCTGGGAACAGTTCGACGAGCCCGTCGACCGGATCGTCTCCATCGGCGCGTTCGAGCACTTCGGCTACGACCGCTACGACGACTTCTTCCAGAAGGCCTACCGCGTCCTGCCCGACGACGGGGTGATGCTGCTGCACACGATCACCATGCTGACGCCGGAGCAGATCGTCGAGCACGGCCTGCCGATGACCGAGGAGCAGACCAGCTTCAACAACTTCATCGCCACCGAGATCTTCCCGGGCGGCCAGCTGCCGCCGATCGAGATGGTGGAGTTCCACGCCTCGAAGATGGGGTTCAACCTGGCCCGCAGGCAGTCGCTGCAGCTGCACTACGCCCGCACCCTCGACCTGTGGGCGGCGGCGCTGGAGGCCCGCCACAGCGAGGCGGTCGCGATCCAGTCCGAAGAGGTCTACCAGCGATACATGAGGTACCTGACCGGTTGCGCCAAGGCGTTCCGGGACGGCTACATCGACATCAATCAGTTCACGCTGGCCAAGTAACCCACTCGTGTCGGTGTCCGGGGCTATCGTGGCACCGCGATGTCGCTTCATCTCCACCGCGCCGAGCGCACCGACCTCCTTGCCGACGGCCTCGGCGCCCTGCTGGCCGACCCGCCGACCGACCCCTTCACCGAGGAACTGGTGCTGGTGCCGGCGCGCGGCGTCGAACGCTGGCTCAGCCAGCGGCTGTCACATGTGCTCGGCCGCGCCCGCGGCGGTGACGGGGTGTGCGCCGGGGTGGCGTTCCGCAGCCCGGCGTCCCTGATCGCCGAACTCACCGGCACCGCCGACGAGGACCCGTGGTCGCCCGACGCGATGGCGTGGCCGCTGCTGGCCGTGATCGACTGCTCGCTGGACGAGCCGTGGTGCCGCACGCTGGCAACGCATCTGGGTCACTTCGCGTCGACGGAGGCGGAGGCCGAGCTGCGCCGCGGGCGCAGATACTCGGTGGCGCGCCGGCTGGCCGGCCTGTTCGCCTCGTACGCCAGGCAGCGTCCGGGGCTGCTCGCCGATTGGCTGGCCGGCGAGCGGGGCGACCTAGACCCCGACCTGGCCTGGCAGCCCGAGCTCTGGCGGGCGCTGGTGGACGCGGTGCCCGCCGATCCCCCGCACGTCCGCCATCAGCGGGCCGTGACCCGGCTCCGCGGGGGCCCGGCCGACCTGCCGGGGCGGCTGTCGCTGTTCGGGCACACCCGGTTGGCGTGCACCGACGTGGAGCTGCTGGACGCGTTGTCCACCCACCATGACCTGCACCTGTGGCTGCCGCATCCCAGCGACGAACTGTGGCGCGCGCTGGCCGGCGCCCGGGGGGCGATCCCGCGGCGCGCCGACACCGGCCACCGCAGCGTGAACCATCCCCTGCTGGCGACGCTCGGGCGCGACCTGCGCGAGCTGCAACGCGGCCTGCCCCCCGACCCGCGCACCGACGAATACCTGCCCGCGCCGGAGCGGCCCGACACGCTGCTCGGCTGGCTGCAGTCCGACATCGCCGCGAATGCCGTTCGGCCACAAGGGCGTACGCTCGCCGACGACGACCGATCGGTGCAGGTGCACAACTGTCACGGTCCGGCGCGCCAGGTCGACGTCCTGCGCGAGGTCCTGCTCGGCCTGCTGCAGGACGACCCGACACTGGAGCCGCGCGACATCCTGGTGATGTGTCCGGACATCGAGACGTACGCGCCGCTGATCGTCGCCGACTTCGGGCTCGGCGACGTGGTGCGCGGCGCGCATCCCGCGCACCGGTTGCGGGTGCGGCTCGCGGATCGCTCACCGCTGCAAACCAATCCGCTGCTCGGCGTCGCCTCGCAATTGCTGGCGCTGGCGGGCAGCCGGGTGACCGCCAGCGAGGTGCTCGACTTCGCCGAGGCCGCGCCGGTGCGGGCCCGCTTCGGTTTCACCGACGACGACCTGGAGGCCATCACCCGCTGGGTCCGCCAGGCCAACATCCGGTGGGGGTTCGACCAGGAGCACCGACGGCCCTACCACGTCGACTTCGTACACAACACTTGGCGTTTCGGCATCGACCGGGTGCTGGCCGGCGTCGCGATGTCCGACGACTCGCACGCTTGGATCGACGCCACACTGCCCCTGGACGACGTCAGCAGCAACCGCGTCCAGTTGGCCGGCCAGCTCGCCGAATTCGTGTCGCGGCTGCAGCGCGTGGTCGACTCGCTCACGGGCACCAGGCCGTTGCGCGACTGGCTGGCCGCGCTGGCCGACGGGATCGAGCTGTTGACCCGTGTCGACGACGCGGACCTGTGGCAGACCGGCCAGATGCAACGGGAATTCGCTTCGACGCTGGCCGACGCCGGGCCGCGGGCCGACACACCGCTGCGGCTGCCCGACATCCGGGCGCTGCTGCAGGGACGCCTGGCGGGGCGCCCGACGCGCGCCAACTTCCGCACCGGCACGCTGACGGTGTGCACGATGGTCCCGATGCGCTCCGTGCCGCACCGGGTGGTGTGCCTGGTCGGCCTCGACGACGGGGTGTTCCCCCGGCTCGGCGTCGTCGACGGCGACGACGCGCTGGCGCGCGACCCGATGACCGGCGAACGCGACATCCGCTCCGAGGATCGGCAATTGCTGCTCGACGCGGTCGGCGCGGCCACCGACAAGCTGGTGATCACCTACACCGGCGCCAACGAGTACTCGGGCCAGCCGCGCCCACCGGCGGTGCCGCTGGCCGAACTGCTGGACACGCTGGACATGACGGTGTCGGGCGAGAAGATTCGCGGGCGCATCGTGGTCGAACATCCGTTGCAGCCCTTCGACATTCGCAACGTCATCCCGGGCAGGCTGGTGCCGACGGTGCCCTTCAGCTTCGACCCGACCGTGTTGCGGGCGGCCAGGGTCGCCGCGGGCGAGCGGGGCGAGGCACCCCGGTTCATCGCGGGACCGCTGCCGCCACCGCCCGCCGACGACGTCATCCTGGCCGACCTCGTCGGCTTCTTCAAGGATCCGGTCAAGGGCTTCTTCCGCGCGCTGGACTTCACCCTGCCGCGGGACGTCGACGGCGTGCAAGACGCGATGCCCGTCGACCTCGACGCCCTCGAGGAGTGGACCGTCGGCGACCGGATGCTGGGCGACATCCTGCGCGGGTGGACGCCGGACGATGCCCGGCAGGCCGAGTGGCGGCGGGGCACGTTGCCGCCCGGCCAACTGGGCTGGCGCACCGCGACGGAAGTCCGCGACCAGGCCGCGCTGCTGGCGGCCAAAGCGCAGCAATACCGGGGGGCCGACGCCCGGGCGTATGACGTCGACGTCGATCTCGGCTCCGGGCGCAGGCTCACGGGCACGGTGTCGCCGGTGTACGGCGAGCGGCTGGTGTCGGTGACGTACTCCAAGCTGGACGGCAAGCACCTGCTCGAGGCGTGGATCCCGTTGCTGGCCTTGATCGCTCACGACCCGGGCCGGGACTGGTCGGCGGTGTGCGTCGGCCGCCTGAAGCGGGGCATCACCCCGCGGGTCGAGGGGTTGGGACGGCCGCGCGACGACGCCCTGACACTGCTGCGCGAGCTGGTGGCGGTCTACGACGCGGGCCGCCGGGAGCCGATTCCGTTGCCCATCAAGACGTCCTACGCGTGGGCGGCCGCGCGGCACTGCGGCGACGATCCGCTGCGCGAGGCGCAGTACCGGTGGAAGTACGAGCACGAGGAGCCGGCGCACCTGCGGGCCTGGGGCAAGAACACCCGGCTGTCCGATCTGATGCGGCCCGTGCGGCCGGGTGAGGAGTTCGACGGCGAAGACACCCGGTTGGGCGCCTACGCCGCGCGGGTCTGGCTGCCGATGCTGCGGGCCGAAAGGAAGCCCTGAGATGGGGCAGGTGACAGAGCGCTTCTATCTGCTCGGCCCGCTGCCCGCCGATCGGTCGACCACGGTGCTGCAGGCCAGCGCGGGCACCGGCAAGACGTTCGCGCTGGCCGGCCTGGTGACCCGCTACCTTGCCGAGGGCGCCGCGACGCTGGACCAGATGCTGTTGATCACGTTCGGCCGGGCCGCCAGCCAGGAGTTGCGTGAACGGGTCCGCGGCCAAATCGTCGCCGCGGTGGCGGCTTTCGACGACCCGTCGGCCGCCGGCGACAACCAGTTGGTGGCATACCTGCTCGACGGCACCGACGAGGAACGCGCAGCGCGCAGGCAGCGGCTCCGCGACGGGCTGGCGGGCTTCGACGCGGCGACCATCGCCACCACCCACCAGTTCTGCCAGCTGGTGTTGAAGTCACTTGGCGTGGCCGGCGACACCGCCGCGAACGTCACGCTGCTGGAAAGCGTCGACGAGTTGATCGTCGAGATCGTCGACGATCTGTACCTCGCCCACTTCGGGCGCGAGCGCGACGACCCGGCGCTGGCCTATCGCGAGGCGCTGCGCCTGGCGCGCGAGGTCGTCAAGAACCCGTCGACGCAGCTGCGGCCGCTGAACCCCGAACCCGGATCGCGAGCCGCCGTCTGCGTGACGTTCGCGAAAGACGTTCTGGCCGAACTGGACACCCGCAAGCGCCGGCTGGGCGTCCTGGACTACGACGACCTGCTGAGCCGGCTCGCCGACGCGCTGGCCACCGACGATTCCCCCGCGCGGGTGCGCATGCACCACCGCTGGCCCATCGTGATGGTCGACGAGTTCCAGGACACCGACCCGGTCCAGTGGCAGGTGATCGACCGCGCGTTCAGCGGCCGCTCCACGCTGATCCTGATCGGTGATCCCAAGCAGGCCATCTACGCGTTTCGTGGCGGCGACATCGTGACCTATCTGCGGGCGGCCGAGACGGCGGGCGAGAAGAGGACGCTGGCCACCAATTGGCGCAGCGACGCGGCGCTCGTCGAGCGCCTGCAGGTGGTGCTGCGGGGCGCCCAACTCGGCGATCCCGCGATCGTCGTGGACGACGTCGACGCCTACCATCGGGGCCACCGGCTCGCCGGCGCCCCGCACAACGACCCGTTCCGGTTGCGGGTGGTCCAGCGAGCGACCCTGGGGCGCAGCGGGATTCAGAACCTGCCCATCGACGAGCTGCGGGCCCACATCGGCGCCGACCTGGCCGCCGACATCCGCGCCCTGCTGGCGGCCGGCGCGACGTTCGCGGGCAGGCCGCTGCAGGCCCGCGACATCGCCGTGATCGTGGAGAAGCACAAGGACGCGGCCGCCTGCTTCAAGGCGTTGTGCGACGCGGGCGTGCCGGCGGTGTACACCGGCGACTCCGACGTTTTCGGCTCGGACGCGGCCGAAGACTGGCTCTGCCTGCTGGAGGCGTTCGACCAGCCGCACCGCCCGGGAATGGTGCGCGCCGCGGCGGCCACCATGTTCTTCGGCGAGACCGCGGAATCGTTGGCGGCCGGCGGTGACGCGCTGACCGACCGGGTCGCGGAAACCCTGCGGGAGTGGGCCGGCCACGCGCGCGAGCGCGGCGTCGCCGCCATCTTCGAGGCCGCGCAGCTTTCGGGGATGGCCGACCGGGTGCTGGCCGCCCGCGGCGGCGAACGCCACATGACCGACCTGACCCACGTCGCGCAGCTGCTGCAGGACGTCGCCCACCGCGAGCGCTCCAGCCTGCCGGCGCTGCGCGACTGGCTGCGCAGGCAGCGCGAGGAACGCGCCGGTGCGCCCGAACGCAACCGGCGCCTGGACAGCGATGCGGCCGCGGTGCAGATCATGACGGTGTTCGTCAGCAAGGGCCTGCAATACCCGATCGTGTATCTGCCGTTCGCGTTCAACCGCAACACCCAGGACCGCGACGTGGTGTTGTTCCACGACGCCGGCGTGCGCTGCCTGCACATCGGCGGCAAGGACAGCCCGGACTTCAAGGCCGTCGAGGTACTCGGCCGCAAGGAGGACGCCAGCGACGACAGCCGCTTGACCTATGTGGCCCTGACCCGGGCCCAGTCGCAGGTCGTCGCGTGGTGGTCGCCGGCGTTCGACGAACCCAACGGCGGGCTGTCGCGGCTGCTGCGCGGCCGGCGGCCTTCAGAGCCGTGCGTGCCCGACCGATGCGAGCCGGCGAAGATCCCCGACGACGACGCCCTGGACCGCTTGCGCGAATGGGAGGCGGCGGGCGGCCCGGTGATCGAGCGGTCGGTGGTGGCCGCCGCGCCGTCCGTGCCGCCGGCGCCGGTGCCGGCCGACCTCGACAGCCGCCACTTTCACCGCGCCATTGACACCGGGTGGCGGCGCACCTCCTACTCCGGCCTCATCCGGGTCGCGGAAAACTCCGCGGGCGCGGGCGTCAGCAGCGAGCCGGAGGTCACCGAGCTGGACGACGAGGCCGGCGAAATACCGTTGGCGCAGAACGCGTCCGGGCGCCAGGTGCCGTCGCCGATGGCGGACCTGCCGATGGGCGCGAAGTTCGGCACGCTGGTGCACGCCGTGCTCGAGACGGCCGACCCCCTGGCCACCGATCTGGCCGCCGAGCTCGAGGCGCACATCCGCACCCACTCGGTGTGGTGGCCGGTCGACGTGCCCGCCGACGAGCTCGCGGCGGCCATGGTGCCCATGCATGACACGCCGCTGGGACCGCTGGCCGGCGACCTGACGCTGCGGCGCATCGGGCTCTCGGACCGACTGCGCGAGCTGGACTTCGAATTCCCGCTCGCCGGTGGCGATCTGCGTTCCACCGCACCCGAGATCCGGCTGGCGGACACGGCCGCGTTGTTGCGTGCGCACCTACCGGCCGATGACGCGCTGGCGTCCTATGCCGACCGCCTGGCCAGCCCCCCGCTCGGCGACCAGCCGTTGCGCGGCTATCTGACCGGTTCGGTCGACGCCGTGTTGCGGGTGCCCGACGGCGGGGGGCACCGCTACCTGGTCGTCGACTACAAGACCAACTGGCTCGGCGACCCCGACCGGCCGTTGACATCCGCCGACTACGACCGGCCCCGCTTGGTCGAGGCGATGCTGCATTCGGATTATCCGCTGCAGGCGCTGCTGTACAGCGTTGTGCTGCACCGGTTCCTGCGGTGGCGCGTGCCGGGATACGACCCCGAGGCGCATCTCGGCGGTGTCCTGTACCTGTTCGTGCGCGGAATGTGCGGCGCGGCCACCCCCGTGGTCGGCGGTCATCCGTCGGGAGTGTTCAGCTGGCGGCCGCCCGCCTCGTTGACAGCCGAGCTGTCGGACCTGCTCGATGGGAGGGCGGTCGCGTGACGCTGGAGGCGATCACCGCCGAGGGCCTGCTGCGGACGTACACCGACGCCGGCGTGTTCGAGGCCGCCGACGTCCATGTGGCGCAGCGGCTTACGGCGCTCGCGGGCGAGCCCGACGAGGGCGTCGCGCTGGCGGTCGGGCTGCTGGTGCGGGCGCTGCGCAGCGGTTCGGTGTGCGTGGACCTGCGGGCGGTGGCGGCGCAGGTCGGCGCCGCCGACCTGCCGTGGCCCGACCCGGCCGGCTGGATGGCCGCCGTGCGAGCCAGCCCGCTGCTCGGGTCCCCGCCGGTGCTGCGGCTGTTCGGTGAACTTCTGTACCTGGACCGGTACTGGCTCGAGGAACAGCAGGTGTGCGCCGACCTGCTCGCGCTCTCCATGCCCGGGGTAAGGGGCGACGCCCCGGACTTGGATCGGCTTTTCCCCCCGGGTTACGAGGAACAGCGTGCGGCCGCGGAAATAGCTGTCTCGCAAGCGGTTACGGTGCTTACTGGGGGCCCCGGGACGGGCAAGACCACGACGGTGGCGCGGTTGCTGGCGCTGCTCGCCGCGCAGGCCGAGAGCGCCGGGTTGCCGCGGCCCCGAATCGCGCTGGCCGCACCGACGGGCAAGGCCGCGGCGCGGCTCGCCGAGGCGGTCGCCGCCGAGGTGCAGAGGCTGGACGCGGCGGACCGGGGCCGGCTGGCCGGGCTGCCGGCGACGACGCTGCACCGGCTGCTGGGTTCGCGGCCGGATACGTCGGTGCGGTTCAAGCACAATCGCGGCAACCGGCTCCCGCACGACGTGATCGTCGTGGACGAGACGTCGATGGTGTCGCTGACGATGATGGCCCGGCTGCTGGAGGCGGTGCGGCCCGATACGCGGCTGATCCTGGTGGGCGACCCCGACCAGCTGGCCTCGGTGGAGGCCGGCGCGGTGCTGGCCGACCTGGTGGACGGGCTGACGGCGCGAGCCGACGTGCGGGTGGCGGCGCTGCGCACACCGCATCGATTCGGCGAGTCGATCGGCGCGCTGGCCGAGGCGATCCGGGTCGGCGACGCGGACCGCGTGATGGGGCTGCTGCGGGCCGGCGGCGAGCACGTCGAGTGGCTCGATTCCGACGGGCCGGCCGACCGGCTGCGCCCGGTGCTGGTATCGCACGCGCTGCGGGTGCGGCAGGCCGCCGTCCTCGGCGCCACCGGGGCGGCGCTGGCGTCACTCGACGAGCACCGGCTGTTGTGCGCGCACCGGCGCGGCCCCTACGGGGTGTCGCACTGGAACCGGCAGGTAGAGCGCTGGCTCGCTGAGGAGACGGGTCAGCAGCCGTCGTCCGCGTGGTATGCGGGCCGGCCATTGTTGGTGACCGCCAACGACTATGGGCTCAAGGTCTACAACGGCGACACCGGGGTGGTCGTGGTCGGCGGCGACGGGTTGCGGGCGGTCATCGCCGGCGCCACCGGAACGTTGAGCTTCGCGACCAGCCGGCTCACGGACATCGAGACCATGCACGCCATGACGATCCACAAGAGCCAGGGCAGCCAGGCCGGCGAGGTGACGGTGCTGATGCCGCCGGAGGATTCGCGGCTGCTGACCCGGGAGTTGTTCTACACGGCCGTGACCCGGGCGAAGGCCAAGGTCCGGGTGGCCGGCACCGAGGCGTCGGTGCGGGCGGCCATCGACCGCCGGGCGGTGCGCGCGAGCGGGCTGGCCCAGCGGCTGCAGTCGTCCTGAGTGCGGCGTCGCCCTAGTGCGCGCCTCCGGATTGCGCGCCGGCGGCCATCTGCTTGAGCATCACGTCGTGGATGATGTCGATCCGCGAACGGGCCTCCGCGCAGACATACGGGTCGCGGATCACGGTGAGTTGGTTGTCCTGCTTGGATTCTCCGCCGGTGGACCAGTTGGTCGAACCGGTGATGACGTCGACGCCGTCGATGATCACCATCTTCAAATGCATGATCGCCGACTTCTCGCTGTGCCCGATGGCGATGCTGTTGCCGATCTTGTCGTTGAGCCACGGGGCCAGCAGAGCCCGCTCGGACTTCCCCGCGGCCTGGGTGGAGTCGAGACTCATTTGCACGTACATCTTTTCGTCCTTCAGCGCCGACTGCAGCACCGAATTCAGTTCGGCGTCATCGTAGCCGTACATCGCCACCACGATGCTTTTGTTGGCCGACGTCAGCAGGGCCTTGAGCGCCTCGTGCACCTGGTCGACCGGGCTGTAGAAGGTTCGCGTGTCGTCGGGGTAGCCGGGCGGGAACGGCGCGGCTTTGTATTGGTCCAACTCGGTGAGCGAACGCAGTGCCATGGCGGTTTCTCCTTTACATCGCGGGAGACGTCCAGTCGGCCGGGTCGGCGCTGAGCCGTTGCGCCTCCTCGGTCAGGTTCGGTAAGTAGCCGGGGTTGTCGCGACGGCGCACCAGCACGCTCGGATGCACCAGCGCGTCGGGACCCATCGGCCGGCGCCGGCAGCCGACCAGGTACCAGAGCTTGCCGTTGTGGTGGATCGGCGCGTCCGCGAAGTCTTCGGTCACCGCGCACTGCTGCCGGTAGGCCGCTGCGTCGATCGCGAGTTCGCCGGCGACTCCGTCGGTGACCCACTTCAGCGCGATCGTCGCGAGCCGGTGATCGGGCATGAACGTTCCGCCGACGTCGGCGTGCACGCCGGCGAACCAGCGTTCCTCCAGCCCCAGCGGATGGCGTTCGACAAGGTATTCGCGATAGGGCCGGCGACGTTCGTCGATCGAGACGGCGTGGCGGATGCGCGCGACGTTGGGCAGCGAGCGGGTGTAGGGCCAGCGCAGGTTGCCGAACCTCAGGAAGCCGGCCGCCTTCACGGTGTCCCACAGGCCGAGGTAGGCGACCGGCACCGCGTGGTGCCAGACCTGATTTGGGCTGTTCTGCCGCACAGTCGAAAACAGCGGCTCGCCCTCGGTGCGCCAGCAGAACGCGCGGGCGAACTCGGCCCAGTGGGCGTACTCGTCCTCGGTGAAATATCGGTTGATGGCGTACTTTTCGACCGCGTACGGCAGCAGGTTCTCCGAACCGGGCCGCAGCAACCCCGGCCGCAGCAGCATGCCGGCCAACGCGCGCGCGGTGTAGGCGCCGCGGCTGAAGCCGAAGATGTAGAGCGCGTCGCCCGGGCGCCAGTGCTGCATCACGTACCGGTACGCCTGCGCCACATTGCCTTTCAGGCCCAGGCCGAACGCCTTCTCGATCAGCAGGTCGATTGTGCGCGACAGCGACGAGTGCGCCGATGCGGGCGCCAGCGTGCCGACGCCGGGGTCGTAGTAGGCGAGTTGGGCGGCCGGATCGTCCTTGTCCAACATCTCGAACAGCTTGGCGACATTGGTGAGGTTGCCGGCCCCGATCTGGTTGGCGGTGCCGTCGAGGCAGACGACGATCCGCTTGCCGCGCGGTCGCTCAGGGTGCTCGGACATCTCGAAGAACGCCTCTCACAGGTATGCGACTCCCTGATGTGTGGCACTCTACGACGGCCGCGCACGGTGCGGAAGAATCGCGGTCAGCATGGACAACAACAACGACGACGACGACGACTCCGCGCCGACACCGGCACCCGCATCCCGGCGCGTCCACATCGTGCGCCTCGGCGTGTTCGTCGCCTTCCTGCTCCTGATGTTCTACCTGGTGGCCATCGCGCGCGTCATCCACGTGGACGACGTGCGACGCGTGGTCTCCGCGACGGGGCCGGCCGCGCCGCTGGCCTACGTGCTGGCGTCGGCCGTGCTCGGCGCGCTGTTCGTGCCGGGCTCGATCCTGGCCGCGGCCAGCGGACTGCTGTTCGGCCCCCTCCTCGGCATCTTCGTGACGCTCGGCGCGACGGTAGGCACCGCGATCGTCGCGAGCCTCATCGGCCGGCGGGCCGGGCGCGACAGCGCCCGGGCGCTGCTGGGCACCAAACGCACCGACCGCATCGACGCGCTTATCGAGCGGCGCGGGCTGTGGGCGGTCGTCGGCCAGCGATTCGTCCCGGGCATCTCCGATGCGCTCGCGTCGTATGCCTTCGGGGCGTTCGGGGTGCCCTTGTGGCAGATGGTCATTGGCTCGTTCGTCGGTTCCGTGCCGCGCGCGTTCGTCTACACCGCGCTGGGCGCGTCGATCGGCAACCGATCGTCGCCGTTGGCGTACGCGGCGATCGCGGTGTGGTGCGTGTCGGCGATCGTCGGCGCGTTCGCCGCGCGCCGCGGATTTCAACGGTGGCGCGCCCACGCGCGCGGCGCCCAAGGAGAGGGCGGCGACGACGATGCACCTCAGCGGTCCGGCCGCCACCGATAGATGACAGCGTCGCGGTGGTGAGCGGCTCGAGGCAGCGAGGCAACCCCCGACGCTGGTCAGCCCACTCGGATGACGATCTTCCCGAGGTGCGCGCCTTCCGCGATTCGGTTGAACGCCGCTGCGGCATCATCGAATTCGAAAACCCGGTCGATCACCGGCTGCATTCCCGTGGCGCCGACTGCGCGCACCAGTTCCTGCGTATCGCCGCGGTCCCCGACCGTGATCGACCGGGTTGTCGCGCCGGCGCCCTTGAGGAGGAAGTAGTCGATGCCGGGGTTGGCTTCACTGAGGAAGCCAATCAGCGTCACCTCTCCGCCAATCGCGACCGCCCGTAAAGACTGGTCGATGGTGGCTGGGCCGCCGACTTCGACGACGCGATCGACGCCTCGGCCGTCGGTCAGGGCGCGGACCCGCTCACTCCACTGCGGGTGGTCGCGGTAGTTGATGACATCGTCGGCCCCCAACGCCGTCAGGGCCCGTGCTTTCTCGAGGCTCGACGTCGTCGCGATGACCCGAGCACCCAGCAGTTTGGCCAGTTGAAGCGCGAAGACGGAGACACCGCCCGAACCGAGGGTCAACACAGTCTGGCCGGCGCGGATCGGCGTGGGGCCGCCCAGCGCATTCCAGGCGGTGACAGCCGCGCAGGGCAGTGTCGCTGCCTGTTCGTCGGTCAAGGCGTCCGGCGTGGCTACCACCGATTCCCGCGATACCACTTTGTATTCGGTGAGCCAGC
The DNA here is from genome assembly GCF_001666955.1 of Mycobacterium sp. E735. Taxonomy (NCBI): domain Bacteria; kingdom Bacillati; phylum Actinomycetota; class Actinomycetes; order Mycobacteriales; family Mycobacteriaceae; genus Mycobacterium; species Mycobacterium sp. E735. The sequence continues at coordinate 22,261 of NZ_LZIX01000048.1, forward strand.
CATCTTGCCCGCTGCCGTAGCTGTCGGAGTTCGCCGTCGCCGGTAGCGGGCCGCCGAACCACCTGGGCTGGAATATGCTCATGACGCGGTCGCCCGGGTGGTAGTCCTCAACGCCTTCACCGGCCTCGGCCACTTCGGCGGCAGCGTCGCTGCACGGCACGAGACCGGACTTGCTGTCGCGCACGTAGCGCCCCAGCGGGATCGCGATGTCGCGATAGTTCAGTGACACCGCCCGGATCTTGAGCAACAGTTCACCGCGTTGCGGGGCGGGGATGGGCTCGTCGCTCATCTCCAGACCGTCGAGTCCACGTGAGTTGTCGAATCGGTATACCCGCATCGGGGCGCTCCTTACCTGGGGCGGTGCGCTAGGGCGTTACCACGTGAGCGCGCGATCCACTACCGCGGATGCCGCGCCCTGCTCTAGCTCTGCGGGCGCTCCGCAGCCACGAACAGGTTGCCCGGCACCGCATCCGCGACCTCCTTGGCCGCCGTGCGCCCGTAGCCGGCCATCAGCTCGTCGGCCGGCGTGACCGTCACGCTCCAGCCGTGGCGGCGGAACCAGTCGCCGACGTCCTCGCGCTCCTCGAAGTACCACAGCTCGTCGGTCCTCGGCACCTGCCGGTCCGGGTCGACGCGCGCCATCAGCGCGCGGACCCGGTCCATCCGCTCGCGACGCTTGGCGCGGAACTCGGGGTCGAGGAACTTCGGTCCGAGCGCCTCCACGGCCACCCGGCTGCCGGGGGCGGTGAGCGCGTGCACGCGGTCGAACAGCAGCTCCTGGGCGGTGGCCGGCAGGTAGGGCATCAGCCCCTCGGCGGACCACACACTGGGCGCCGACGGGTCAAAACCCGCGCCGCGCAAGGCCGTCGGCCAATCGTGGCGCAGGTCGACCGGGACGGCGACCCGGTTGCACGCGGGCTCTGCCCCGTGTTCGGTCAGCGTCGACAATTTGAAGTCCAGCACCCGGGGCTGATCCAGCTCGTAGGTCGTCGTCCCGTCCGGCCAGGACAGCCGCCAAGCCCGCGCGTCCAGGCCCGCGGCCAGGATCACCGCCTGACGAATGCCGGCGCGCGTCGCGGCGAGGAAGAACTCGTCGAAAAACGCCGTCCGCGAGGCCATGTAGCCGACCATCGCCTGCATCTGCAGCGGCAATTCGGGTTCGGCCTCGATGAGTTCGTCCGGTAGCTGCGGTGCCGAATGCCAGTTCCACACCCCGTCGCCGGCGGCGTCGAGGAAGACCTGCGCGAACGGGTCCCGGATCAACGGGTTGTCGCTTCGCGTCTCCGCGGCCCGCGCCGACGCCACGCCCAGTGCGGTGGCCCCCACGCTCTCGGTGATCTCCCAGCTGTCGTTCTCCGTCCTGGCCACGCGCATCCCCTCGAATCGATAGTTCGCCTACATACTCGACCGTACGCGCGCCGGATGGGTGGGAGCTATCGCGTAACCGGCTATCCGGTTAAGTTGTCGGCGAGCCGGCAAGCGGCAATTGTTTGCGGCGCCGAACGGATCCGAAGGATCGTTACACCATGCGAGTCGACGGGCGCGAGGTCATCGTTTCCGGCAGCTTGCTGCAGCCGCTGACCCGCCGCACCAACGACATCCTGCGGCTCGCGGCGAGCGCGACCTTCCTCGCCGTGGTGATCACGAGTTCGCTGATCACCCGGCCGCAGTGGGACGCGCTGGAGAAGTCGATCTCGCAGATCGTCGGCGTGCTCTCCCCGCGGCAGTCCGATTTGGTGTACCTCGCGTACGGCGTGGCGATCCTGGCCCTGCCGTTCATGATCCTGATCGGCCTGGTCGTCGGCCGGCAGTGGAAGCTGCTCGGGGCGTACGCGGCCGCCGCGGTGCTCGCGGCGCTACCGCTGTCGATCGGCGGCAACGGGTTTTCGGCGCCCCGCTGGCACTTCGACCTCTCCGAGCGGCTGCAGACCGTGCTGGGCCAGTTCCTCGACGACCCGCGCTGGATCGGCATGCTGGCGGCGGTGCTGACCGTCTCGGGGCCGTGGCTGCCCGCGCGGTGGCGGCACTGGTGGTGGGCGCTGCTGCTGGCCTTCGTGCCGATCCACCTGGTGGTCAGCGCCATCGTGCCGGCGCGCGCCCTGCTGGGCCTGGCGGTCGGGTGGCTGGTCGGCTCGCTGGTGGTGCTCGTGGTCGGGACCCCCGCGCTCGAGGTGCCGCTCGAGGCCGCGGTCCGCGCGATGGCAAGGCGCGGGTTCGTGGTCACCCGGCTCACCGTGGTCCGCCCGGCCGGCCGCGGCCCGCTCGTCCTCTCGGCCGGCTGTGCGGAGCCAGACGGCGCCGCGGTCGTCGAGTTGTACGGACCGCATCAGCGCAGTGGCGGCGCACTAAGGCAGCTCTGGATAAAGCTGCGGCTGCGCGACACCGAGACCGCGCCGCTGGTGACCTCGATGCGCCGCGCCGTCGAGCACCGCGCCCTGATGACGATCGCCATCGGGGAGGTGGACCTGGCGAACACCTCGACGATCGCCGTCGCCACCCTCGACCGAGGCTGGATTCTGTACTCGCACAAGCCACCCCACGGCCTGCCGCTCGGTCGGTGCGCACAGTCGACCCCCGTGGACCGGGTGTGGAGGTCGCTGCGCAGGCTCAACGACCAGCAGATCGCCCACGGCGACCTGCGCGCCAACGAGATCACCTTCGATGAGGGCACGGTGCGCTTCGGTGGCTTCCACAACGCCGAATACGGTGCCAGCGAGGCCCAACTGCAATCCGACATCGCGCAGCTGCTGGTGACCACCTCCGCCCTGTATGACCCCAAATCGGCGGTGGCCGCGGCCATCGACGCGTTCGACAGGGACACCATCCTGAGCGCGTCGCGTCGGTTGACGAAAGTGGCTGTGCCGCGGCTCATTCGGAGGTCCGTCCCGAATGCGGGCGCCGTCATCTCGGCGGCCCGCGCGGAGGTGAAGCGCCAGACCGGGGCCGACCAGATCAAGACCGAGACCATCACCCGGTTCACCCGCAGCCAGCTCATCCAGCTGGTGCTCTTCGGCGCGCTGGTGTACGTCGCCTATCCCTTCATCAGCACCGCGCCCACGTTCTTCTCCCAGCTGAGGTCCGCCAACTGGTGGTACGCGCTGCTCGGCTTGGCGGTGTCGGCGCTGACGTACCTCGGCGCGGCCGCGGCCCTATGGGCCTGCACCGACGGGACGGTCAACTATTGGCGGCTGTCATTCGTCCAGGTGGCCAACACCTTTGCCGCGACCACCACGCCAGCCGGCGTCGGCGGGCTCGCGCTGTCCACCCGGTATCTGCAAAAGAGCGGCCTGTCGGCGATGCGAGCCACCGCGGCGGTCGCGCTGCAGCAGGCCGTGCAGGTGATCGTGCACCTCTTGCTCTTGATCTTCTTCAGCGTGGTCGCGGGCGCGTCGATGCACCTGTCGCACTTCGTGCCGAGCGCCACGATGCTGTACCTGATCGGGGGCGTGGCACTCGGCATCGTCGGCACCTTGCTGTTCGTGCCGAAGTCGCGGCGCTGGCTGGCCACCGAGGTGCGCCCGAAGCTGAACGAGGTGACCGGCGATCTGGTGAAGCTGGCCCGCGAGCCGCGGCGACTGGCGCTGATCCTGCTCGGTTGCGCGGGAACGACTCTCGGCGCGGCGCTGGCGCTGTGGGCCAGCGTCGAAGCGTTCGGCGGCGGCACGACGTTCGTCACCGTCACCGTGGTCACAATGGTCGGCGGGACACTGGCCTCCGCCGCGCCGACACCCGGCGGCGTCGGCGCCGTCGAAGCGGCGCTGATCGGTGGCCTGGCCGCCTTCGGCGTTCCGGCGGCCGTCGGGGTGCCGTCCGTGCTGCTGTACCGGGTGCTCACCTGCTGGCTGCCCGTGTTTGTCGGCTGGCCCGTGATGCGCTGGCTGACCAAGAACGAGATGATCTAACGGGCGCTGAGCGCGCTCACTCGCTCCCTGCCTGCACGACCACGAGAATCGTTGACGTGCGGGCGCTTTCGCCGACCCTGGAAGTCAGGTTGACCAGGTAGTACTCCTCGGGCACCGACCGTGCGACCGCGATCGGAACGTCGACGGTCGCCGACCCGTCGGCGGAGAATTGGCCAGCCGTGGGCGTCACGGTGATCCCGCGGTCCGAGGCGGCGCCGGTGACCGTGTAACCCCCGTCGCCGGCCATCCGTTGCGCGTCGAGTCTCACCGTGCCCGTGCTCCCCGGCGCGATCGTGACCACCGGGTTGGCGACGTTGACGGTCACCGCCGAACCACCCGCGCCGAAGGACGGGGGCGCCGCCGATTCGCTTGTACCCCAATGCTTGTCGGGGTAAGCGCCCAGCGAGAACGCCAGTTCGCCCCCCGTGCGGACGAACGACTCGGGCAGCCACGTGTTGTCGGTGGCGCGACCGTCGACGCGCAGGCCGCTGATGTACCTGAGGTGGTACGGTCCGGACGCGCCGGGCGCCGAGATCCGGATGGCTTTGCCGTGCGGGAGCGCGATCACCGCGCGGTCGAAAAGCGGTGCGCCGACGGTGAGGATCGCCGTTCCGGGTGTGCTCGGGTAGAGCCCCAGCGCCGCCCAGACATACCAACTGGCCATCGCGCCGAGGTCGTCGTTGCCGGGCTCGCCGTCCGGCGTCGGGCCGAACAGGCCCCGCACCCGGTCGACCGTGTGTTGCGCCTTCCACGGCTGACCGATGTAGTTGTACAGCCACGGCACCCCGAAGCCCGGTTCGTTGCCGGCCCACAGGTAGGGCTCGTTGGGCCCGACGTTGAGTCTCTCGGTGAAGGCGTCGAGGCGCGCGGCCACCGCGTCACGGCCGCCGAGCGCGGTCACCAGGCCGGCCACGTTGTGCGGCACCCACCAGACGTACTGCGCGGCGTTGCCCTCGTCGTAGCCGATCTGGCCGAAACTCGACTGGGGCTCGACGAAACCCGGGCCGTCGCGGAAGAATCCGGTCCAGCTGCGCGGTGAGACGTAACCGGTGCTCGGGTTGAACAGGTTCTGCCAATACTGCGACCGGGCTTGGAATTCGGCGGCCGTGGCGTCCTCGCCGAGCGAGTCGGCGAATCGCGAGATGGCGAAGTCGTCGACCGACCATTCCAGCGTGATCGACGCGTCGGCGATCCAGCCGTCGAGGCCGAATTCCTGCGTGAAGGGTGCGTAGCCGCGCTCCAGGTAGGTGGCGATGCCCGGCCGCTCCACGTATTTGTTCAGCCCGACCCCGCCTTTCGTCGCCGCATTCACCATGTAGCGCAGCGCCGTTCGGGTGTCGAAGTTCTCGGCCCCGAACGCGTGGAGGTTCACGATGAGCGGCACGACGTTGTCGCCGCTCATCTCCGCGGTCGCGGCGTTGGCGAACGCCCAGCGCGGCAGCGCGCCGCTCTGCTCGGCGTCGTTCACCAGCGATTGGGCCATGTCGCCGGCCCGGTCTGGAAAGAGGAGCGCCTGCAACGCCGCCAGGCAGCGGTAGGTGTCCCAGTCGGAGAAGTTGGCATACTGCGTCCGCCCCGCGGCCACGGTGTGCACGGCGCCGTCGAACCCGACGTATCGGCCGTCGGCGTCATTGAAGGTGTTGGGGTGCAAGAGGGATCGGTACAGCGAGGTGTAGAAGGTGTCCAGGTCGTCGACATTGCGGCCGGCGACGGCGATGCGTGACAGGCTGGCATTCCATTCCCGCGACGCCGCGGCGCGCACGTCGTCGAAACTTGCGCCGCCCTCGGCCGCCAAATTCGCCCGCGCCCCGTCGATGCCGACGTAGGAGATCGCGGTACGCACCTCTAGCACCGAGCCGGGCGGGAACTGCACGTATCCGCCGCTGTACGGGGAATTCGCGCTGCGGGCGCCGGGGTAAACCGCGAAGCCATCCCATGCGCCGTAGGCGGTGAACGGCTGGCTGAACTTCATCGCGAAATAGACCGTGTACGTGTTGTTCTTGCCGCAGAATCCGCCACTGGTGGCCCAGCCCGTGATCGTCGTGTTGTCCTCGCCGATCTGAATGGTTGCGCGGGAGTTGCCGGCCAGCGATGCGCCGGATCGCACCTGAAGCAGGGCGGGGCGGCCGTTGTGCGGGTAGCTGAACCGGCCGACGCCGGTGCGCGTCGTGGCGGTGAGTTCGGCCTTCACCCCGGTATCCGGAAACCGCACCGTGTAATAGCCCGGCACACCCTGTTCGGTGTCGTCGTGGGCGATCCGCTCCCAGGACTTCCAGGGTTGCATGCCAATTCCGTTGCCGGTCGGCAACATCGAGATGTCACCGAACGCCGCGCAGCCGACCGAGGCGTGGGTCATGCTGAACCCGCTCGCGCGCGGGTTGTCGTAGTTGTAACCGGCGTAGTTGCCCACCGTGTCCGGTGAGTACTGCACCATTCCGAACGGCACGGTGGCGCCCGGGAAGTTGTTGATCTCCCCCACCGTCCGGCCGCCCGTCCCGGTGCCGATGAGCGTGGCGACGTGGTCGACCGGGCTGGCCACCAATGTGGGCTCGCCGTCATAGGCCATCGGCGGCGCGGCAGCGATGAACGCCATGAAGACGACCGACGCCGCGAGAATCGCGACGATGGTCCTTCGTGCCCGCATACCTGTCTCTTACTGGACAACTGTGTATTGAGTGGGCGTTTTCCAACCGAATTGGATAACGATTTGCTTCGACGATCACGGCGGCGCCCAAAGTTCAAATAAATATCGGCAAACGCGGGTGCCATTTCGGCTACTGTCGTCTCGGCGTGGCCGGCGCTGGTACCGGCCCCAATTTTCGGGAGATTGGATCGATGAAACATTTGACGACAGCAACCATTTCCGTGGCGCTGAGTTTGGCGCTCGTCGGTTGCGGCGGTGACCACAAATCCGGCAATCAATCGACGACATCGACGACCACATCCGCCTCGACATCCACCACGTCGTCGGCGACCAGCGCGGCACCGGCCGCCAAAGCCAAATACACCATCGCCGACTACGTGAAGGACAACCACATCACGGAGACCCCCGTCCATCACGGCGATCCCGGCCCGAACGTCGACCTGCCGGTGCCCAACGGCTGGCAGCTCAACCAGAACGCGGGCACGTCATATGGCGGCATCGTCATGACCCAGCCCAGTAACCCCGCCGACGCGCCCACCGTCTCGGCGCTGTTCTCCCGGCTGTCGGGCAACGTCGACCCGGCGAAGGTCATCCAGTACGCGCCGGGCGAGGTGCAGAACCTGCCCGGGTTCGACGGCAGCGGCGACGGCAGCGCGTCGACGCTCGGCGGTTTCCAGGCGTGGCAAATCGGGGGCACCTATCAGAAGGACGGCGCCACCCGTGTCATCGCCCAGAAGACGGTGGTGATCCCCAGCCAGGGCGCCGTCTACGTGCTCCAACTCAACGCCGAGGGCCCGCAGGCCGATCAGGGCCCGCTGATGGACGTCACGAAGATCATCGACGACCAGACGACGATCACGCCGTGACCTAGGACCGTGCTGCCCCTCGGCCCTAGGCCGGGGGCCCGATTGGCCTTACGGTAAGCGCATGGCCGAGCAGTCGCATCAGATAGAGGCCGGGCATCCCCCGTCGGCGCTGATGCGCATCGTCAACCCGATGATGGGTTTCCTGTTGCGCACCCCGCTGGCCGGTCCCGCCCGCAAACAGCTGATGGTGCTGAGCTTCACCGGGCGAAAAACGGGCCGGCCGTTCTCAATTCCGTTGAGCGCCCATGTGATTGACGGTCAGCTCTACGCGCTGACCGGCGCGCCCTGGAAGCAGAACTTCCGCGACGGCGCACCCGCTCAGGTCGTCTACGACGGCAAGACGACCGCGATGCGCGGCGAGCTCATCCGCGACCGGGCCACGGTGTCCGACCTCTTCCTGCGCTGCGCCGAGTCCTACGGCGTCCAGCGCGCGCAGCGGATGATCGGGCTCAAGTTCCGCGATCACCGGATACCGACACGCGACGAGTTCGCCGAGGCGGTCGACCGGATGCACCTGGGAGCGGTGCGCCTGATCCCGGTGGGATAGCCGCTCAGTTGTCGGCGCCGAAGGCCCGATCGTGCGCGGTGAGCAGGCGCTGGTCGAACCGCGAGCGCGACGTGATGACCTCCCTGCCCAACTCCGAGAAGTCCTTCGCGATTTGCTCGGCCAGCGCGCCCAGCTTCATGTTGCGCACCTGCGACAGGGATTTGAGTAGGTTGAACGCCGCCAGCTCGTCGACGCCGTAAACCAACATCAACATGCCCTTGGTCCGGTCGATGGCGCCGCGACGCTCGGCGATCTCGGCCACCTGCTCGCTGATGCTCTCCTCGCGCTTGCGGCTGCGCGCCGGGGTGACGTCCACGTAGAAGCCGTGGGTGCCGATCACCTCGCCGTTGCTGTCGCAGAATTGGTCGCCCACCACGACCACGTCGTGGGTGTTGCCGCGAGTGTCCACGATGCGGTGCCTGGTGCTGAACGCCTGCCGGTGTTCGACCATGTCGTTGATGGTTGCGGCGACCTGGTTGCGGTCGGCCGGGTGCTTGTGGGCGATCACCAGCTCCGTCGTCGGGGTGACGGTTCCGGGTTCGTAGCCGTGCATCCGGTACACGGAGTCGGACCACTCCCAGCGCTGGTCCTCGAAGTAGAAGCGAAACCACCCGGCCCGCTGCGGCGTGCCGCCGGCGAGGGCCTCCTCCACCGCCGCCGTCTGGCCGTCTAGTTCCCACGCCACAGCGCACGCCCCGTCTCCGACTTTGCCGCCCACCCCGCCCTCCCTTCGAGCGACGCCTTCCGGATGGCGTCGCTTTCCTGCAGCCGCAGCGCGGACACGCGGCATAGTTCGCGCGCCCGGTCGAGCTGCTGACGCGAGCGCTGCATGGAGCTGGCGACCGAAGGCTGCAGCGACCGGGTAGAGGCCGAATACGCGCCCGCACCGGTCGCGGAGCGCCGCCGCAGGGTTTCCCGCAGCGCGGCCGTGCGGCGCGCCGCTCGAACGCGATGGGCCTTCTGCCGGCAGGCCGGCGAGCAGTAGACGGCATCGGCCCGGGCCGAGAAACCCGCCCCGCACATCGCGCATGTCATCCCCGGCATAGCCGTTACGTTACAGCTATCTGCGGGCGCGTTACAGCTATGGCCGCTAAGTGCGGAACGGGCCGTGTCGGGCGGGCTCGGTCAATCCCACGGTCCCGCGCCGGCGGCGGCGCGGGTCCGTGCGATTACCGGTTGCTCGAAACCGGCGTCGCGTACCGCGCGTCGCACCGCCTCGCCGACCGCGCCGGTCCGGTCGGCCGGCACGAGCGCGATCACGCAGCCGCCGAACCCGCCGCCGGTCATCCGCGCGCCCAGCGCGCCGGCCCCCACCGCGGTGTCGGCGATCAGGTCGATGTGTTGGGTGGTGATCTCGAAGTCGTCACGCATGGACGCGTGCGAGGCGTTGAAGATCCGCCCGGCTTCGCCGAAGTCCGCGTCGCGGAGGGCCGCTACGCAGTCGAGCACCCGCTGATTCTCGCTCAGCACGTGGCGGGCCCGGCGGGCGTCGACGGGGTCACGGACCGCGGCCACGACCGAGGGCCCGCGGACACCGATCTCGCGCAACGACGACACCCCGAGCTCCGCCGCCGCCCGCTCGCACGACGCGCGGCGCGCGGCGTAGTCGCCGCCGGCGTGACTGTGGCGGGCACGGGAGTCGATCAACAGCAGCGCGACACCGGCGGCGTCCGGGTCGAAGGCCACCGGCTCGACCGTGAGATCGCGGAAGTCGATCAGCAGCGCCGTCGCCGGCCGGCCGAACAGCGACGCCAGCTGGTCGAGCAAACCCGTTGGGGCGCCGACGTACTCGTTCTCGGCGCGCTGGGCCAGCCTCGCCTGCTCGATGCGGTCGATGCGTGCCCCGGCGGCCGCCGCCATCGCGCCCAGCGCCGCGCACTCCAGCGCCGCCGACGACGACAGTCCCGACCCCATCTCCACGTCGCTGGTGATGCGCATCGCGCCGCCGGGCACCGGGTGGCCGGCGCGCCGCAGTGCCCACACCACCCCGGCGACGTAGGCGGCCCAGCCGGCCACGTCGCCGGGCACGGTGTCGAGCGCGATCCGCACCGACCCGTCCGCGCGGTCACTGCCCACCGTGACGGCATCGCTGCCGTCGGGCCTGAACGTCACCACCGTGCGCTGCGGCAGCGCGATCGGCAAGGCGAACCCCAGGTTGTAGTCGGTGTGCTCGCCGATCAGGTTGACCCGCCCGGGGGCGGCGTAGCGGACGGTCATCCGAGCTCACGCAGCCGCTCAGCCACGCTTTCGGGCGTGACATCGCTGATGAACGCGTCCATCGCCGACTCGGAGGCCGCCAGGTACTTCAGCTTGGTGGCGCTGCGCCGGATCGACATCAACTCGACGTGGAAGTAGCCGTCAGCCTGGGCGTCGGTGTCGGCGTACTGGTGCAACGCCGAAATGTAGGGCAGCGGTGAGGAATACATCCGGTCGAATCGCCGCAGCATGTCCAGGTAGATCCGCGCGAAACCCTCCCGTTCGTCCTCGCCGAGTTCGGTGAGGTTGCGCACGAACCTGTTCGGGTAGATGTGCACCTCGACCGGCCACCGCGCCGCGAAGGGCACGAACGCGGTGAACAGGTCATCGCGCGCGACGATTCGGCTGCCGTCGGCGATTTCGCCGGCCAGTAGGTCGCCGAAGAGGTTGGTGCCGTGGCGCATTCGGTGCTCGCGCGCCTGCCCCAGCATGGCGGCGGTACGCGGCGTCAGATACGGGTAGCCGTAGATCTGCCCGTGCGGGTGGGTCAACGTCACCCCGATTTCCTCGCCGCGGTTCTCGAAGCAGAACACCTGCTCGATGCCCGGCGCGGCCAACAGTTCGCCGGTGCGGTGCCGCCACGCCTCGATGACCAGCCGGGCGTGCGCGACGTCCAGCCCGGCGAAGGAGCCGGTGTGGTCGCTGGAGAAGCAGATCACCTCGCTGCGCCCGTGCCCCGGAGCGGACACGAAGCCGGCACCCGGGAGCGCGGGCGCCGGACCCGAGCCGGACAGGCTGGGGAAGCGGTTCTCGAAGACCACGACGTCGTAGTCCGGCGCGGGCACCTCACTGGTCAGCCCGGTCGGGCCGGGGCACAGCGGGCACTGGTCGGGGGGCGGCTTGTAGGTGCGGTCTTGGCGCAGCACCGCGACGATCACCCACTGCCCCGTCGTCTGGTCGAACCGCAGCTCGGATCGCTGACCGTCGCGCGCAGGCAGCGGCCTGCGGTCGTCGACCGGCGCCGGGCGGTGCCCGGGCAGCGCGAAGAAGAGCAGGTCACGGCCGTCGGCCAGCTTGGCCCGCGTCGGCGCTGTCACGATGTCGAAGACTAGCTTGTGCCGAAGTTCGGGTAACCCATGATGCGTTCGGCAGGCCAGAAGGGGGGCGCGGCGATCACCGACTTCTACGAACGGGCGCGCAACTGGGTGGTCGGCTCCGATCCCGGTCTGCTCCGGCTGCGCATGGCGACGCGGACGACGGCCGCGCTCGGCTGTTCGCTGCTGGTCCTGTACGCCGCGACCCGTGCGACGGGGCAGCCGCTGACGGTCGCGTTGCTGGGCGTCGTCATCACGATGGTCGCTTCCCGATCGGTCAATGAGCCGGACCCGGGGCAGCAGCGGATCACCATGGCGCTGCTGCCCGTGCCCGCCGCCGTGGCCATCGCGGCCGCGGCGGCGCTCGCGCCCCACCAGGTGTTCAGTGACGCGGTGTTCGTGCTCGTCGTGTTCACCGCCGCCTACGTCCGCCGCTTCGGGGCGCGCGGCCGGGCGCTGGGCATGGTCGCCTTCATGTCCTACTTCTTCACGCTGTATCTGCGTGCGAGCGTCTCGGAGCTGCCGTGGATGATCGGGGCGGTCGCGGTGGGCACGGTGTGCACGTTCGTGATGACCACCTACGTCATGCCCGATCGGCCGGACCGCGTGCTGCGGGCGACCGTCCGTGCGTTGCGGGCGCGGATGGCGATCGTCGTCGACACCACCGCGGACGCCGTCCGCACCGGCCGCCTCGACGAACGGCGCAGGCGCCGGATGCGGGCGCGCACCACCCGGCTCAACGAGACCGCGCTGATGGTGCAGAGCCAGATCGAGGACAAGGCCGACCCCGCGATGCTGTGGCCCGGCGTCACCGCCGAACAGTTGGCCCCCTGGCTGCTGGACGCGGAGCTGGCCATCGAGTGGGTGGCGACGGCCGGGCGGCGGGCCGCGGCGCTGATGTCGGAGGACCCGAGCGCGATACCCGCACCGACGCGGGTCGCGCTCGTCGACGCGCTGTCGCGGCTGGCGCGGGCCATCCGCCTGCCCGAGCCCGACGGCCTCCGCCAAGCCGGCGCGCGGGCGCAACGGCTGCTGGACGAGCAGCGCGGCGCCGCCGGTGACGATCCGGGCAGCGCCGCCGTGCGCCGCCTCGCCCTGGCGATAATCAACGCCGCCACAGCGACTTCCGACGTTCGGGCCATTGTCGACCGTGCCGCGGCCGGCCAGGCGGGCGCCCTGGAGAACCGGGACAGCGAGCGCCCGCCTGCCTCGGACGGCGCGCCGACGGACGCGCCCGGCGAGCCCGCCGACGAGGCACCGTCGCAGGGCCTCCGGCCGACCACCCGGCAGGCCATCCAGGTCGCCGTCGCCGCGTCGCTCGCGATCATCGCGGGCGAGCTGGTGTCACCCGCCCGCTGGTATTGGGCGGTGATCGCCGCGTTCGTCATCTTCGCCGGCACGAACTCGTGGGGCGAAACCCTGACCAAAGGCTGGCAGCGCCTGCTCGGCACCCTGCTCGGCGTGCCGTGTGGCGTGCTGGTGGCCACGCTGCTGGCCGGCGACAAGACGGCCGCGCTCGCCGGCATCTTCGTCTGCCTGTTCTGCGCCTTCTATTTCATGACGGTCACGTACAGCCTGATGACCTTCTGGATCACGACGATGCTGGCGTTGCTGTACGGCCTGCTCGGGCAATTCTCGTTCGGCGTGCTGATGTTGCGGATCGAAGAGACCGCCCTCGGCGCGGTGATCGGGGCGACGGTGGCCGTGGTCGTGTTGCCGACGCACACCAGGGAGGCGATCCGCGACGACACCCGAACGTTCCTCGCCAGCCTGTCGGCGCTCGTCGAGGTGTCGACCGGGACGATGCTCGGCGACGACGCGAGCGGGAGCCCGTCCGAGCAGGCACGCCAACTGGACCGGGACCTCCAGCAGTTCCGGGTGACCGCCAAGCCGCTGCTGGCGGGCGTCGCCGGCCTGGCGGGCCGGCGCAGCATTCGCCGCGCCCTGCGCATCTTCGCCGCGTGCGACCGGTACGGGCGCAGCCTGGCGCGTAGCAGCGAGCGATACCAGGATCCGCTGGGGGCCCAGCCGCTCACCTTCGAACTGGCCCAGGCCTTTTCGGCGGCCGCGGCTCAGACGCGGCGCAACATCGACGCGCTGGCCGCAGCCATCGGCAGTGGCCGCGCGCCGACCATGGTGTCGGCGGCAGACGAGCTCGACGCCGCGGAGACGCTGGCCCGGCAGCGGGACGGCGAGGCCGGATCGCCGATGCCCGACACCCGCCGATTACTCACCGCGGTGCACGCGCTGCGCCAGATCGAGCGGGCCGTCGTGACCGCGGCCACCAACCTCGGCGGGCGCGAAACCGCCGCGGCCGAATTTCACACCGACGGGTTTCAGAGGCCGGGCAGGCATGCGGGGAAATAGCACGGCTGGTTGGGCCCCTGGGCTTTTCGCACCAGGTCGAACAGCGCCAGCATCGTTTGCAACAGCCGCATTTCGACGCCGGGCCGTTGCGCAGGAGGCAGGTTCTGCACGTCGTTCGACACCGTGGTGGACTGCTGCTGCAGCTGCGTCAGCCGTTGCTGACGTTCCGCCGGGGTGAGGTTGTCCCAGTTGTCGTGCAGGTCGTTCACCTGCCACTGCAGTTCGGCGACCTCCGCCTCGGGATCGGGCTGCGGGGCGGGGGCCAGCGCGTAGAACCGGCTCCCGACGGGCGCCGGCGCGGTCTCGGCCTGCGCCCATCCGGCCGCCGCCAGCGCGACGGCGACGAGGCCGGACGCGACTATCGCTGTGATTTTCATGAATCTTCTTTTCTTTCAAGGCTCGCCTTTATGGTGCTGGCATTAGGTCACGCCGGGTTTGCTACCGATCCCAATAGTCGAAAGGGACTGCGACGGCGACGTCGAAGCTGCCTGGGCAGTACAGCTAGCGGGCCGGGGCCTCGGTGGCGGCGGGCGCCGCGGCGGGAACGTCCCTGACCGCCCGCAGGCGAATGCGGGCCCCGCGATGTGGCACCAGGACAACGAATTTCAGCCGCTGGCGTTCGTCGGGCGCGGACGTGGTAGACAACTCGACCCGGCGCAGAATCTCGCGCAACACCACGCGCATCTCGACCGAGGCGAACCCGGCGCCCAGACAGCGGCGGTTGCCGCCACCGAACGGGAACCAGGTCGTCGGGGTGAGGGTGGCGCCCAGCATGCGGTCGGGGTCGAATCGGTGCGGGTCCGGATAAACCGCGGCGCTGGTGTGCACCAGCCCGATTCCGGGCGCCACCATGACCCTGGCCGGCAGCCGGTAGCCGGCCACGTCGGCCGGTTCGGTGAGCACCCGCCCCACGTCGAAGACCACCGGGCGGATCCGCAACGTCTCCTTCACCAGCGCGTCGAGATACTCGTCTCCGGCCGGATCGCTCCCGGCGCCGGCCTCGGCGGCGGCCGTGGCCTTGGCCAGCACGGCCGGATGGCGGGTCAACCGCTCGAGCGCCCAGGACAACCCGTTCGCGGTGGTGTCGTGCCCGGCCACCAGCAACGTCATCAGCTGATCCCGCAACTCGCGGTCCGACATCGGGTGCCCGCCCTCGTCGGCACGGACGAGCATGGCCAGCACGTCGGTGCGCTCGGCCAGGTCGGGGTCGGCGCGGCGCTCGGCGATCTCGGCGTAGAGCAGGCGGTCCGCCTCGGCCATCCGGCGCCGCAGCGCCCGCCACGGGAGGTAACGCTGCAGCTCCGGCCTGGCCAGCGCCAGAGTCGCCCAGGGGCCCACCGTGAGCAGCCGGGGCATGATCGCGCGCAGGGCGGCGAGCCGGGCCGGATCCGTGGCACCGATGACCGTCCGCAGGATGACCTCCAGCGTGATCTCCGACATCTTGGGCGCGGCCGCGAAGCTCTTGCCCACCGGCCACTCGGCGATCTTGGCGGCGGCGATGTCGGCCATCTGCCCGGCTTGGCGAGCGACGGCGTCCCGATGGAAGGGCGGCAGCATCAGCCGGCGCCGGTCGCGGTGGACATCCTCGTCGATCACCAGAAGCGAGCTCTCGCCCAGCAATCCGCTCAAGATCGAATTGGCTTCTCCGGCATGGAAAACGCGCGGGTCGCCGGCGAAGACCGTCTTGATGTCGGCCGGGTCGGCCAAGTACACCAGCGTGCCCATCCCCGCGACGCGCAGCGTGAACACGTTCCCATAACGACGCCGGCAGGCGGCAACGAAGTGCGACCCGCGGTGCAACATCAACGCGGCCTGTAGAACCCGGGGCAGCCGGGGCCCCGGCGGGAGCGTGGAACGCGCGGCTTTGCGCATCGCCCGTCATTTTACGACGGGCCCGCGCGGCGGAGCGGAATTACTTTGCGCCGCCCCCTCAGCTCACATCCGCAGCTGGGTGGTATCCGTCTCGTGGCGGTCGCCGGTCGCGATGAAGTCTTCGATCAGCTCCACCACCTGGTTCGGCGCCTCGACCTGAGCGAAGTGACCCACGTCGGGCAGGATTTCCAGCCGCGCGTCGGTGCGGGCCTCGTGCGCGGCGTACGCGTGGTCGACGGGGATGATGGCATCCCGCTCGCCCCAAATCGCCATCACCGGCAGGTCCTCGCGCAGCCGCAGCCTGCTGAGCGCGCTGACCGCCTGGCCCCGGTAGTCCACCACCGACCGCAGCGTGCGCAGGAACGACTGCCGGGTCTCGCCGTCGGACAGCGACGAGTAGGCGCTCCACATTTCGGCCCCGCGCGGCGAGTGGATGCCGGCCCCGCGCAACCACGACCTGAGCCGATTGCCGACGGCCAATACCGGCTTGGGCGCGATGATGGGCAGCACCAGCTCCGCCCCGGGCGCCGACAGCAGCCGCAGCACCCAGCCGACGTCGGGCCCCAGCCCGCCGCTGCTGATCAGGATCAGGCGCTTGGCGTAGTCGGGGTGCTGGTAGACGAACTGCATCGCGACGCCGCCGCCGAGCGATTGACCGACCAAGGTGGCCTGGCTGACGCCCAACTCGTCGAGCAGATCGCGAAGCCAGACCGCGAACGCACCCAGCGAATAGTCCGTGCGGGGCTTCGCCGATGCACCGTGGCCGAGCAGGTCCGGGGCGATGACCCGGAACTTCTTGGCCAGCGGCGGGATGATCGACCGCCACGTCTCTGAGCTGCCCGCCATGCCGTGGATGAGCAGGAGCACCTCGCCGTCACCCTCGTCGCGGTAGGCGACCCGGTCGCCGTGCAGCTCGAGATACTTCAACTCGTTCATGGCCCCGGTGTACCCGCTCCGGCGTCGTTTAGAGGCCTGTGTGGGCGAATCTGTGAGGGAAAACGCTTCCGGCCGCCACAGTGCCGGACGCCTCAGCGATGATCTACTGCATGACCGAACCGGTTGCGGCCCGCGTGGCCGTCTACCTCGACTTCGACAACATCGTGATCTCGCGATATGACCAGGTGCACGGTCGCAACTCGTTCCAGCGGGACAAGGCCAAGGGCCTCGAGCAGTACGGCGAGCGGCTGGACCGGGCCACGGTGGACGTCGGCGCCATCCTCGACTTCGCATCGTCGTTCGGGACGCTGGTGCTCACCCGCGCCTACGCCGACTGGTCGGCCGATATCAACACCGGCTATCGCGGGCAGCTGGTGGGCCGCGCGGTCGACCTGGTGCAGTTGTTCCCCGCGGCGGCCTACGGCAAGAACGGAGCGGACATCCGGTTGGCCGTCGACGCGGTCGAGGACATGTTCCGGCTGCCCGACCTGACCCACGTCGTGATCGTGGCCGGCGACTCCGACTACATCCCGCTGGCCCAGCGCTGCAAGAGGCTGGGCCGGTACGTGGTGGGGATCGGGGTGGCCGGCGCGTCGAGCCGGGCGCTGGCGGCGGCCTGCGACGAGTTCGTCATCTACGACTCGCTGCCGGGCGTGCCTGCGCTCGCACCGCAGGCCGCCGAAGCCGACGCCAAGCCGGCGAAGCGACGCTCCGGGCGTGCCAAGGATGCGGCGCCCGAGGAGCCGGAGCCGCCCGATCCCCAGGCGGCCGCCACGGCGCTGCTGACGCGTGCGCTGCAGATCGGCCTGGACAAGGACGACGTCGACTGGCTGCACAACTCCGCGGTGAAGGCCCAGATGAAACGGATGGACCCGTCGTTCAGCGAAAGGTCGTTGGGATTCCGGTCATTCAGCGATTTCCTGCGTTCGCGCTCCGATGTCGTCGAGTTGGACGAGACGTCGACGACGCGGATGGTGCGGTTGCGTGCGCAAGACTGAAACCATCTCGGGGCCCCGGTGGCTGACCCGCAACGTCCGGGTGCTCTCCGGGGTCTCGTTCCTGCAAGACGCGGCCAGCGAGCTGTTGTACCCGCTGTTGCCGATCTACCTGACGGCCGTGCTGGGCGCCCCGCCGTCGGTGGTGGGCGCAGTCGAGGGGGCGGCCGAGGGTGCGGCGTCGCTGACGAAGCTCGCGGCGGGCCCGCTCGGCGACCGGTTCGCCCGGCGCCCGTTGATCGCCACCGGCTACGGCATGGCCGCGCTCGGCAAGGTCATCATCGCGGTGGCCGGGGCGTGGCCGGGCGTGCTGGCGGGTCGCGTGGTCGACCGGCTCGGCAAGGGCATTCGCGGCGCACCGCGCGACGCGCTGTTGGTCGATGACGTCGATGACGCCTTGCGCGGGAGGGTTTTCGGCTTCCACCGCGCGATGGACACCTTCGGCGCCGTCGTCGGTCCGCTGCTCGGGCTGGTGGGTTACGAACTGCTGGACCATCGGATCGCGCCGTTGCTGTATGTCGCCATCGTGCCCGCCGTCCTGTCGGTGGCACTCGTCTTCGGCGTGCGCGAGCGCGGGCGCCGGGCCCCGCGGGAGCGGCGGCAGTCCATGTGGGCGGGTGTGCGTTCGTTGCCGAGGCCGTATTGGCGGGTGACCGCGCTCCTGGTCGTCTTCAGCATGGTCAATTTCCCCGATGCCCTGTTGTTGTTGCGCCTCAACGAGATCGGCTTCTCGGTGGTCGGGGTGATCCTGGCCTACGTCGGTTACAACGCGGTGTATGCGCTGGCCAGCTACCCGGCCGGAGCGCTCGCAGACCGCATCGGCAGGCCGGCGCTGTTCGGCATCGGCCTGGCCTTTTTTGCGATCGGCTACGTCGGGCTGGGGCTGACCACGGACGCCGTCACGGCATGGCTGCTGATCGGCGCCTATGGAATGTTCACCGGGTGCACCGACGGCGTCGGGAAGGCCTGGATCTCGGGGTTGGTCGACCCGGGGCACCAGGCCAGCGCGCAGGGCGTGTTCCAGGGCGCCGTGGGCCTGGCCGTGCTGGTGGCCGGCTTGTGGGCGGGTGCCCTGTGGGGTTCGAACGGCCAACTGCCACTGCTCATTTCGGGGGTCACGGGCGGCGTCTTCGCGGTCCTGCTGATCGGCGGCCGGCTGGTCGGCGCGTTAAGGAGCGGGTGACCGCAACCCTGGCGACCACACACATCGGCTCCAACGTATGGCGAGGGCCGGCTTGGGCCCGCAATATCGTTGACACACAACCCAGCCGGTCATACATTGTGTGAAAGTTGTCGCGGGCGCCTCGCTTCGCGCGACCTCGAGGAGACCGTCATGGCCGTCGGTACCGCCCCCACAAGCGTTTTCGACGCCGACCTGCCGACGCTGGCGTACCACGCCGAGGAAACCCCCGCCGACGTCTACCCCCGCCTCCAGGCGGCGCAGCGGCACGCCCCGGTCGCCATGGGCCCGCACGGGCCCGAGGTCCTCTCCTACCACCTGGTCCGCTCCGTCCTCCGCGATGCGCGATTCCAGATCCCGCCGGGGATCAACCTGCTCGCCCAGGGGGTGACGTCGGGCCCGTTGTGGGACAAGGTGGTCAACAGCCTGCTGTGCCTGGAGGGCGCCGCGCACCACCGGCTGCGCAGCCTGACGTCCAAGGCGTTCACCCCCCGCGCGACCCTGCGGCTGCACGACACCATGGTCGACGTGATGAATGGGCTCATCGATGCCGTCATCGACGCGGGTCGCTGCGACGTCGTCGCCGACCTTGCCCGCCCCTACCCCGTGCCGATCATCTGCGCCTTGCTCGGGGCCCCGCGCGAGGACTGGCAACAGTTCTCGCTATGGGCGGACGACGTGTTCAAGGCCTTCAGCTTCAGCGTCGACATCCGGGAGGTCGAGCCCGTCGTCATGCGGGCGTGGGGCGAGCTCGACGACTACGTCGACGACATGGTGGCGCGGCGGAGGCACAGCCTGACCGACGACCTGCTCTCCGACCTGATCCGCGCCGAGGATGACGGCGACCGCCTGAACACCGCCGAGCTGCGGATGCTGGCGGGCGGCCTGCTGCTGGCGGGGACTGACACCACCCGCAACCAGGTGGCCGCGTCGGTGCACGTCCTCTGCGAGCACCCCGAGCAATGGGACCTGCTCAAGGAGCACCCCGAGCTGGCGATGCGCGCCGTCGAGGAGACCATGCGCCACTCGCCGATCGCGGGCGGGACCCTGCGCCTGGTGGTCGAGGACGCCGAGCTGGACGGCTACCTCTTTCCCGCGGGCACGATGGTCCTGGTCAACACGGCGGCCGCCAACCGCGACCCCGCGGTCTACGACGACCCCGACCGGGTCGACATCGCCCGCGAGGGAGCCCCGCCCATCTTGACGTTCGGCGGGGGTGTGCACTACTGCCTGGGGGCCAACCTGGCCCGGCGCGAGATCGCCGAAGCGCTGAACGTCATCGCGGGGCGCCTGCTCAACCCGCGCACCGCCGGGCCGGTCCCGTGGAAGCCGATGGTGAGCCTGAGCGGCCCGAAGAGCCTGCCCATCGAGTTCGACCGATAGGCGTCGGTGTGACGAAGACCGCCTGACACAAGTCGCGGTTGGTCCCCGCCCGCTTTACGCTCACTGGTTACACGAACTTAACGGGGGTTTTTTGATGCGTGCGTTTCCGGGGCAAACTGCGGCCAAATGCGGGTCTGCCCTGCCCGCGCTGGCCGCCTGCCTGGCCCTCGTGGCGTGTTCGGAAACCGCGTCCCCACCCGCCGCGACGCCCACCACCTCGACTTCTTCGGCGAAAACCGCGCCCAGCGCCGTCGCCGCACCCGCGCCCATCACCGGTCCCTTGGAGAAGGATTGGAAAAGCTACGGCGGAACGGCGTACTTCGGCTGTCCGGAGAAATTTTCCGACAGCAAATCCGCACTCGACGACATCCGCCCGAAAATATTCGATCCGAAGACCGGCCAATACGTGGCGCCGGCCCTCCCGGTGGTCCCCGCCGGTGAGAACCTGACCGGCGCCATCTGCGCGCTGACGGGCACGGCGGAGGACATGCGGGTCGTCTATGTCGTCACGACCGTCAAACCCGCCCAGGCCCAACAACCCGCGGCCGCCAAGGCGACCGCGTACGCCTTCGACTTCAAGGCGGGCCAACCGCTGGCAACGAAGGAGCTGCAGCCGCCGACACCGGACCTGAAGCTGACCTCGTCGAAGGACTGGTCGCTGTCCTCGACCGCGTCGGGCGTGGCGTGGGTCAACGCCTTCACCGACGGGCACGCCCCCAATTCGCCGCCCCGGACCGTCATCCTGTCCGGCACCGATCTCTCGATGCCCTGGAACGATCCACAATCCGGGCGCGCCTGGCAGGACGTTCTCGCGTTCCAGCGCAACACCGACCCCGCCAAGACGTCGGGCGCCGAGCTGCGCCGGCCCAGCGGCGAGGCCATCTATCAGGACAACGACATCCGCAGCGTGGACGCCGAATTGTCCGACGGCCCGGACAAATTGGTGAAGATCACGCGCTGGGATTCCTACAACCCGCCCGTGCTGTCGACGATGTTCTACGACCTGAACGCCAAAGCGGTCATCAAGGTCGGCGACTCCGACCGCATTCCCGGCGGCGGGCTGTCCGCCACCTTGTCCGACGGGAAATTGTTTGTCGACGGCCATGATTCGGACAGTTCCCCGTTCGGTTTCGGGGTGTGGAACCTGCGCAGCCAGCAGTGGGATTTCCTGAAGACGCGCGACGACGCGAAGAAGATGTCGATCGCCAAGATGGCGTTCTTCGAAGACCACCTCTACATCACCAACGTCGGCAACACGTTCGCCGTCCTCGCCCTGCCCGCCACCGAACCGATCGCCACCACCTGGTCGGTCCGGCCCTTCGCGCGGATCTCGGGCTGGACGCTGATCTGCCGCGGTGAGAATGCCGTGGCCCTCAACGGCGACTGCAAGGACATCGTGATGGTGCAGGACCAGGACGGACACTTCCCCGGCCCCTGGACCTGAATTGCGTCAGCCGTCCACCGAGACCAGATGACGGTGCAGAAATTCCGTCTGCACCGAGCTGATCTCCTCGAACAGCTTTCCCGTGTAGACGTCGAAGTGCCCGACCGGGTAGCGGTGCAGCTCAACGTTATTCATCAGCGAGGCGATCCGTACCGCGAACCTGGGTGACGCCTGCAGGTCTTGGTCCCCCACGCACATCAGGACGGGCATGTGCAGTTTCTCCGCGGTGCCTTCGCGATAGCGCGGCAATGCGAACAGCATGCGGGGAGCCAGCGAGTTGCGCCAACCGACGGCTTCGCCGCCGAGCGCCTCGAACGCGAATCCGGCCTCTGGCTCAGTGAATACCGCGGTCCCGCCGGAGTCATCCACCACAGGAACCAGATACGGCCCTTGGCCCAACCTCGCCCCAACCGCGTCGCGGACCGCGGCGGCGGTGAATTGCAGCGTCCGCCATGCCACATCCCAACTGAGACGCTCGCGTAGTCCGCGGCCGCGGTGCCAGCCGTCGATCAGCGGGACTTGCGACACCACGGCGGCGACATCCGGGTCGTCGGCGGCAACCGCCAGCACGTGGCCGCCGCTGAGAGACGTTCCCCACAGCGCAACCCGACGCCGATCGATGTCGTCACGACCGCGCGCGTATCGCACCGCCGCGCGGTAGTCGTCCCGTTGTTCGTCGACGTCGATGACTTGCCGAGGCTCGCCACCGCTCGCTCCGAAATGCCGATAGTCGAACGCCAGCACCGCCAGGCCCGCCGCCGTGAATTTCTCGGCGTAAGCGGGCAGACCGAGGCGCTTGGTGGCGCTGCCGCCGTGCCCCATCACCACGCAGGCGAGCCCGTTGCCCGCGTTCGCCGGCCAATAGAGATCGGCCGCGCACGGCACCCCGCCGGACTCGAACGACACTTCCTGCAGCACTGACACGTCGGTTCCGTCCTGAGTCGCTACAACTCGTCCCAATCTGCCGCGTGGCGCGGGCACCTCACCAGAACCAAGAGGACCAGCCTTCGATGACGTTTTCCCCTACTGAACGGGCAGCCGGACGTCGATGCTCTCGGTATGCGTGGCAGACGACCGCGGTTGCTGCTCGACCAACTGCGCGACGAGCGTGGTCGACGGGTCATGCTCGTCTCGCACTGCCTGCTGAACGAGAACACGCGTTACGCCGGGGGTGCCACCCGACCGGGTGCGGTGGCGGAGGCGGTGGAGGAGCTGATCGGCGCCGGCTACGGGATTCACCAGCTGCCCTGCCCGGAGCGGCTGGCCTGGGGCGGCGCGCTCAAACCCCACAGCCTGCCCCTCTACCACTCCAAGGGCGGCCTGCTGTACCCGTTCCGCGGCCTGTTGCTGCGCGCGTTTGTCGCCTGGACCCGCCTCGTGTATCGGCGATTGGCGCAGCAGGCGGTTCGCGACGTCGCCGACTACCAGCGGTCCGGGTTCACGGTGGCCGGCATCGTGGGCATCGGCGCCTCGCCGTCGTGCGGGGTAGTGACCACTTTGGATATGCGAGCGTCGCTGGACGTGGTCGCGGCCTGTCCCGCCGCCGCGCTTACGCGCGACGTCATGAACGAGCGCGCCGTTCTCGGGTGCCGTCGCGCGGGCGAGGGCTTGTTCATCGCCGCGCTGGATCGGCAGTTGCGCCGCCGCGGGCTGCAAGTGCCGGCGCTCGAGCACGACCTGGCAGCGGAGCTCCGCGGTGAACGGCAGAACCTGCTGGCCGAGGATGCGGTGCGGACCCTGGGTAGTAAAGCTCCGCTTTCCGGCGCCGCAGCACCCTAATCAACGCTGCATCTCGCACGTCAACTGCTAGGCGCGGGTGCGCGCGGATCGTCGACCCGCTAGCCCTCGTCCGCGATCGCGAGAACCACTCGCGTGCCCTATTATCTGCGTATGCATGCAGGTACGCGGACAGCGCTCCGATGAGCGCGGGAAGCGAACACCATCACCACGAGCACGCACATGCGCACGGGATTCGCGGCCTCGTAGCCCAACTGCGTCCGCACAGCCACGACGCCGCCGACAGCGTGGACACCGCCCTGGAATCCAGCGCGATCGGCATCCGGGCGGTCAAGATCAGCCTCGTCGGACTGGGCGCTACCGCGGCCGTGCAGGTGGTGATCGCCGTCCTGTCGGGATCGATCGCGCTGCTCGCCGACACCATCCACAACTTCTCGGACGCGCTCACCGCCGTCCCGCTCTGGATCGCGTTCTCGTTGTGCCGCCGCGCGCCGACCCGCCGCTACACCTACGGCTACGGCCGCGCCGAGGACATCGCCGGCTTGTTCGTCATCGGCATGATCACGCTGTCGGCGATCGTCGCCGGCTACGAGGCCGTCCTGCGGCTGATTCACCCCGTCGCCATCGGCCACGTGGGTTGGGTCGCCGCCGCCGGGCTCATCGGCTTCGCGGGCAACGAGATCGTCGCCGTCTACCGGATCCGCACCGGCCGCCGGATCGGCTCGGCCGCCCTCGTCGCCGACGGCCTGCACGCTCGCACCGACGGATTCACCTCGCTCGCAGTGCTTTTCGGGGCGGCCGGCGTCGCGCTCGGCTACCCGCTGGCCGATCCGATCGTCGGCCTGATCATCACGGTGGCGATCCTGGCGGTGCTGCGCGGTGCCCGATCCAGCGCATCCGGATGCTGCGCACGCTGCGGACGCCGGGGCGGGCGGCCAGCGTCGCTTCCGCCGTGTCGACGAGCGCGGGGTCCACCGCGTCCATGAGCCGGCGGAAGATGTCGCGCACGGCACCGCGCAGCACCGCCAGGATCGCCACCGTGATGATCAGGCCGACGATCGGATCGGCCAGCGGGTAGCCGTGGG
>NZ_LZIX01000049.1:0-5975 GCF_001666955.1 Mycobacterium sp. E735
GGCGGTGAGGGCGGCCACTACGCGCTCGAGACGTGCGACAAGCGTTGTGACACTGGCGGTATCGAACACGTCGGTGCGGAATTCCACCGCACCACCGATCCCGGCGGACCGGCCGTCCGCCGTCCAGCGTTCGGCCAGGGAGAACAGCAGGTCGGTGCGGGCCGTGCGGGTGTCCACCGGCAGCGCGGTGACCTGCAGGTCGCCCAGGTTCAGTTCGGCCGCGTCGTTGTTCTGCCAGGCCAACATCACCTGCACCAGGGGGTGGTGTCCCAGGCTGCGGGCGGGGTTGAGCCTTTCCACGAGCACCTCGAAGGGCACGTCCTGGTGCTCGTAGGCTTCCAGGCTGCGCCGACGCACCTGGGTCAACAGTTCGGCCACCGTGGGATCGCCGGCCAGATCGACCCGCAGCACCAACGTGTTGGCGAAAAAGCCCACGACGTCATCGAGTGCGGGGTCGGGGCGTCCGGCTATCGGGAAGCCCACGGCCACATCGGAACTCGTGGAGAGCTTCGCGAGCAGCACCGCGAGGGCGGCCTGGAGCACCATGAAACTGGTCGCGTCGTGGGTGCGGGCCGCCTCGCGCACCCGGTCCTGCAGCGCGGCCGGCCACTCGACGCCGACGCTGGCCCCGCGGTAATCGGCAACCGGCGGATACGGCCGGTCGGTGGGCAACTCCAGGCGCTCGGGCAGTCCGGCCAGTGCGGCCCGCCAGTAGTCCAGCTGCCCGGCGATCGGGCTGTCCGGGTCGTCGAGATCGCCCAGCTGGGCGCGCTGCCACAGCGCGTAGTCGGCGTACTGGACCGCTAAGGGTGCCCATCCGGGCGCCCTGCCCGCGCACCGGCTGGCGTAGGCCACGCCGAGGTCCCGCACCAGCGGGGCGAGCGACCAGCCGTCGGCGGCGATGTGGTGCACCACGGCGACCAGCACATGTTCGTCCTCGTCCGTCCTGAAAAGCGTTGCCCGCAGCGGACTCTCGTTGGCCAGGTCGAACGGGCGGCCCGCGACCGCGTCGACGGCCTCCCGCAACCGCGCCGCAGACCATCCGGTGGCGTCGACCACGTCGGCGTCGGCGCGCTCCGGGGGCAGGATCGCCTGGTGCGGTGTCCCATCGGCCGCGGCGAACACCGTGCGCAGGCTTTCGTGGCGGTCCAGCACGTCGCCGAGCGCGGCGCCCAACGCGTCGACGTCCAGGTGTCCGCGCAGCCGTAGCGCGGCGGCCATGTTGTAGACCGGCGACGGCCCGTGCAGCTGGTCGATGAACCACAACCGGGACTGGGCGAACGACAGGGGCAGCAACGCCGGACGCGCGCCCGCCACCACGCGCGCCGGCGCACCACCGCCCTTGCCGAGGAGCGGCGCCAATCGGCGAACCGTGGGCGCCTCGAACACCGCCCGCACCGACAGGTGAGCGTGAAGGCCCGCGTTGACGGCGGCGACCAGGCGCATCGCCGCGAGCGAATCGCCACCCAGGTCGAAGAATGACTCCTCGACCCCCACCCGCGCCAAGCCCAATACGCGGGCGTAGATCTCGGCCAGGATGCCCTCGACCGGGGTCGCCGGGGCACGGTAAGCATCGGTGTCGTGGTATTCGGGTGCGGGCAGCGCCCGGGTGTCGAGTTTGCCGTTGACCGTCAACGGGATCGCGTCCACGGCGACGATCGCGGCGGGCACCATGTAGGCCGGCAACCGCTCGGCCAGCGCGGCGCGAATGCCGGCCGGGTCGGCCGTGCCGGTCACGTAGCCCACCAGGCGGCCCGCGCGGGCGATCACCGCCGCCTGCCGCACACCGTCGAAAGCCAAGAGCGCGGTGGTGATTTCGCCGAGCTCGATGCGGTAGCCGCGGATCTTGACCTGCTCGTCGGCGCGCCGCACGTACCGCAGTTGCCCGTCGGTGTCCCAGCGCACCAGGTCCCCGGTGCGATACATGCGCGCCCCGGTCCCGCCGAACGGGCACGCCACGAAGCGCGACGCCGTCAAGCCGGACCGGCCCAGGTAGCCGCACGCCACGCCGCGGCCGGCGACATACAATTCCCCGACCACGCCGGCCGGCACCGGCCGCAACCACTTGTCCAACACCACCAACGCGGCGCCGGACACCGGTGACCCGATCGGCGCCCCCGCTCCGGGGGCCAGCGGCGCGCTGAGCGCCGCGTCCACCGTCGTCTCGGTCGGGCCGTAGGCGTTGACCACCACCCGGCCCGGCGCCCACCGATCGACCAGCTCTGCCGGACAGGGCTCACCGCCGATCACCAGGGCCACCCCGTCGAGCCCCTCGGTCGACAGGGCACCCGCCTCGGACGGGGTTTGGCTCAAGACGTTGACCCGTTCACGAATCAGCAACGCGCGCAGCTCTTCCGGCGACGTCGCCACCGGCTCGGGCACTAGGACCAGCCGGCCCCCGTCCAGCAGCGCGCCGAAAATCTCCTGGACCGACACGTCGAAGGCCAGGGAGTGAGACTGCGACCAGGCGGCCGCCCCCGGCAGGGGCGCATGCAGCGACGCCATCAGCTGGGTGACGTTCTGGTGGGTGACCGCCACCCCTTTGGGGACGCCGGTCGTGCCCGACGTGTAGATGACGTACGCGATGTCCTCGGGGTCCGGCGCCGGCAACGCGGTGGCGGGTTGGGTGTGCACGGATGATTGGTGGACGTCGATGACCGCCACGTCGAACCCGTCCAACCGGGATCGCAGCTCGGCGGTGGTGACCGCGACGATCGGCGCGGTGTCGGCAATCATGAACTCGACCCGCGCCGCGGGCAGGCCCGGGTCGATCGGCACATACGCCGCACCCGTCTTGAGCACGGCCAGGACCGCCGTGACCGCATCGGCGGATCGCGAGAACATCAGCGCCACAAAGGCACCGGGGCCCGCACCGAGGCCGGCCAGCAGGTTCGCCAGGCGATTCGCCGCCTCGTCCAGCTGCCGGTAGCTCAGGTGGCGGTCGTCGCAGCTCAGCGCGATCGCCTCCGGTGTGCGGGCCACGTGCGCGGCGAACAGGTCCGGAATCGACAGCCCGGCAGCGGGTTCGGTGAGGACGGCGCGGTTCCCCCACTCGACGAGGTGGGTGTGCTCGGACTCCTCGAGCGCGTCGATCGCCGACAACAGGCGAGTGGGGTCGGCGGTCATGGCCGCCAGCACGCGGCGGAACCGCTCCACGAGCGCCTCGATGCCGGCTGCGTCGAAGACGTCGGTGTCGAATTCGATTCGCAGGCCCAGTTCCTCGCCCGGCACCGCTTGCACCGAGAGGGGATAGTGGTTGAACTCGCGGCTGACGAATTCGGTGATGGCGACTTCGTGTGCGCCCGCCAGCGCGGCGGTGTCGATCGGATAGTTCTCGTACACGAACAAGGTGTCGAACAGCTGCTCGTGGCCGGCCGCGCGGTGGATTTCGGGCAGCGCGAGGTGCTCGTGTTCGAGGGTGTGATTGTGGGCGCGGCGCAACTGGTCGAGCAGTCCGGCGACCGTGGTTGTCGCGTCGATGGTGGCCCGTACCGGAACCGTGTTGATCAGGAGGCCCACCATCGTTTCGGAGCCGGGCACCTCGGCCGGCCGTCCCGAGACGACGGCGCCGAACACCACGTCGTCCTCACCGGTCAGCCAGGCCAGCAGCTGCGCCCACGCGGCCTGCAGCACGGTGCTGACGGTCGTGTGGGACGAGCGGGCCAGCGCGCTCAGTGCGCGCGTGGTGTCCGCAGGCACCGCGGAGGTTGCGACGTCCCGACGCCCCGCCCGCCCGGGCGCGCGCACCAGCGTCGGGGTGTCGAACCCGTCGAGCACCTGGCGCCACGCCCCGCGGGCGGCGTCCAGGTCGCGGGTCGCGAGCCAGGTGAGGTAGCTGCGGTACGGCGCCGCGGCCGGCAGCCGCTCCCGGTAGTAGGCGAGGAAGATCTCCTGGAGCACGACCGGCAGCGACCAGCCGTCCATCACGATGTGGTGGACGGTCAGCACAAAGCGGTGCCGGTCTTTGGTGGTGCGGACCAGCGCCGCCCGAAACGCCGGGCGGCCCGCCAGGTCGCACACGGCGGCGCGCTCGGCGATGCACAGCCGCTCGACCAGCTGGTCGGGAGCGGGGTCGTCGGCGTCGAGCTGGAGGTAGCGCCACGCGATGGTGGGGTCGGCCGGGATGATCTGCACCGGCTCGTCGAACTTTTCGCTGAACCGGGCCACCAAGTTGGGGTGCCGGTTCACCACCGTCTGCACCGCCTCGCGCAGGCGATGCGGGTCGAGGGGGCCGCACACGGTGATGTCGAGTTGCACCGCGTACACGTCGTCGCCGGGGTCCAGCCCGGAGTTGGCATGGAAAAGCAGTCCCTGCTGCAGCGGGGTCAGCGGCAACACGTCGGCGATCGGGTGGTCCCGGCACAGCTCGTCGATCTGCTGCTGGGTCAGCCGCGCCGGGGCGACGTCCGACGGGGTCAGTCCGCCCCCGCCGTTTCGCACGTGCGCGCAGATGCCGGCCAGGGCGGCGCACCACAGCTGGCTCAGCCTGCGGACCTGCCAGTGCTCCAGGGCCGAGGGTGCCCACGTCCAATTGGCATGCAGGCGAGGACCTTTCGTCGTTTCCACGGCGCCGGCGTTCAGCTCCAGCGTGTGCCCCAAGGGCACCGGCAGCGCCGCGGTCGCGGCGGTCAACGACAGGCCGTCCTGATCCGGGCGCCACAGGTCGTCCGACAGCTCCGCCGTGCCGCCCAGTCGCCCTAGGTAGTTGAACCCGATCGCCGGGTCCGGGTCTTCAAGGGCCACATCGGGATTCAGGTAGCGCAGCAGTCCGTACGTCAGCCCATCTGGCAAGGCGCGCAACTGCTCCTTGGCATCCTTGATGAGCGCCCCCAGCTCGGCCGCACCGGCGGTGACCCTGTCCCAGGGTGGCTTACCGAGGCTCAACGCGACCGGGTATTTGGCGGTGAACCAGCCCACCGTGCGCGACAGGTCGACGCGCGGGCCCACGTCTTCGTCGCGGCCATGGCCCTCGACGTCGATGGAAAGCGGCGCGCCGGTGCCCAGGAATTCGTTGATCGCCAACCCGAAGGCGACCAGCAAAATATCCTGGACACCGGCGTGGAACGCCGCCGGCACTGCCCCCAACAACATGCGAGTGGTCTCGGTATCGAGCGACACCGACAGGTGCTGCGCCGTCCGATAGGTGTCGAGCTCCGGGCGTACCGCCGGCAACGCGGCCGGGATCGCCGCCACCTGCCGCCAGGCGTCCGCCATGCGGACGACCTCGGGGCGCCGGGCATGCTCGGCCACCAGCGCGGACCACCTGGCGAACGACGTGCCCCCGGGGGCCAGCACCACCGGTAGGCCGCCGCGCTGCTGGACCCACGCGATGTTCAAGTCCTCCAACAGGATTCGCCACGAAACTCCGTCGACGGCCAGGTGGTGGACGATCAACGCCAACCGCCCGGTGCCCTCCGCCCATACCGCACGCAGCATCACCCCCGCAGCCGGGTTCAGGTGCGAGCGCGCCGCCACCAGAGCGTGTTCGGACAACGCGTCGACGGTGTGCAGGCATCCGCGGGCGTCGACCGCGCCGGGCTCGGGCACCTCCAGCGACCAGCCGCCCGCACCGTCGTCGTCGACGCGCAGCCGCAACATCGGGTGCCGGTCGATCAAGGCCTGCAGGAGCACCGTCAGGTCGTCACGGGTGACGCCGGCGGGGGCCTGCACCAGCATGGTCTGGTTGAACTCGTCGACCGGCCCGTCGAGCCGCTGCAGCCAGCGCATGATCGGTGTGGCGACGGCCTCGCCGAGACCCTCGTCGACCGCGTCGTCGTCGGTGGACACCCCCGCCACCCGGGCCAGTCGCGCCACCGTCTGCTCGACGAAGATGTCGCGCGGGCGGAACATCACGCCGGCCGCCCGCGCCCGGGCCACGACCTGCATCGACAAGATGCTGTCCCCGCCCAGGTCGAAGAAGGAGTCGTCGATGCCGACCCGTTCCACGCCCAGCACCTGGGCATAGATGCCGGCCA
>NZ_LZIX01000050.1:0-14134 GCF_001666955.1 Mycobacterium sp. E735
TGGTGATCACCAGCGCGGCGGCGCCGTCGTTCAGCGGGCAGGCGTTGCCCGCCGTCACGGTGCCGTTGGGCCGGAACACCGGCTTGAGCTCGCTGGCGCGCATCGTGTCCACCGGCGTCAGCGGCCTGTCGCCGGAGATCATGGGGCTGGGTCCGATCGAGGCGTCCAAGAAGGCGCTGGCGCGGGCGGGCATGTCGATCAACGACATCGACCTCTACGAGATCAACGAGGCCTTCGCGGTCCAGGTGCTGGGCTCGGCCCGCGAGCTGGGCATGGACGAGGACAAGCTGAACGTGTCCGGCGGGGCGATCGCACTGGGCCACCCCTTCGGCATGACCGGCGCGCGGATCGCGACCACGTTGATCAACAACCTGCAGACGCACGACAAGACGTTCGGCCTGGAGACCATGTGTGTCGGTGGCGGCCAGGGCATGGCGATGGTCATCGAGCGGCTCAGCTGACCGCTCTTCACTAGCGGTCGAGCGTGCGCCCAGGGCGGCGACACGCCGGGAAGGCCCGCCATGAGCGCACGCTCGGCGGCGTCAGTTCACATTCGACGCCCGGCACGAAAAGACCGGCACGCCTTTGGCGTGCCGGTCTTTTCGTCGACGAGGGTTAGTCGTTCTGCAGATAACTGAGCAGACGCAGGATCTCGATGTACAGCCAGACCAGCGTCACGGTCAGACCCAGCGCGATGCCCCAGGCCGCCTTGTCCGGCGCCCCGGCGCGCACCATCTGGTCGGCCGCGTCGAAGTCGATCAGGAAGCTGAACGCCGCGATCCCGATGCACACCAGCGAGAAGATGATGGCGATCGGTCCGCCGCTGCGCAGGCCCAGGCCGGTACCGCCGCCGACGTGGAACATCGCGAGCACGAAATTGCCGAGCATCAGGAACAGCACGCCGAACATCGCGGCGACCAGCATCCGGGTGAACTTGGGCGTGACCCGGATGGCCCCCGTCTTGTAGACGACGAGCATGCCGAAGAACACCCCGAAGGTGCCCAGGACGGCCTCCCCGATCAACGCGCCGGCATTGGCGTGCGAGACGGAGAAGTTGGCGAACACGAACGAGATGGCGCCCAGGAAGAGCCCCTCGAGCACGGCGTAGCTGAGCACGATGGCCGGGCTGTCCTGCTTGCGGCCGAACGTCGCGACCAGCACCAGCCCCAGGCCGCCCAGCGCGCCGATCATTGTCAGCGGCATCGCCAGCGCCAGGTTGGACGCCACCAGGAAGTAGGAGACCACGGCGGACACCGCCAGCACGGCCAGCGTGATGCCGGTCTTGGTGACGACGTCGTCGATGGTCAGCGGACGCGAAGCCCTGGCCTCCTGGTACGGAGCTGGGTAGGGCGCCGCGTAGGGGTCGGCTCCATAGCCGTAGCCCTGCATCGGGGGCGCGCCCGTGCCGAATTGCGCGTATCCGCCCTGCTGCTTGGGCAGCGAACGAAATACCGGGTTGCTTGTCTCCCGCACCGTCGGATCCTCTCTATTGGCTTCGAGCTGTGCGAACACAATCTCAACGAGCAGCGTGCCGTCCGGGTTCCCAGCCGAACTGGGCATTTTCCGGCGCCCAGAGCCTTTGCTGCTGGCGTCGGGTTAAAGATAACCCTTACCCGCGGGTAGGGCGCCGGTCGTCACGATCTAGATTTTTCGTCGAGGGTGACCCGGCGATGGGAGGTTTGGGCGTGACCGACGAATCCGACGAGGTTCTCACCCGCATCGACGGCGACGTCGGTCTGATCACGCTCAACCGCCCCAAGGCCATCAACTCGCTCAATCAGCAGATGGTGGACGCGCTCGGCGCGATCCTCACCGACTGGGCCGACGACGACGCGGTGCGCGCGGTCGTGCTCTCCGGCGCCGGTGAGCGCGGGTTGTGCGCCGGCGGCGACGTGGTCTCCATTTATCAAAGCGCGCGCAAGGACGGCGTCGAGGCGCGGCGGTTCTGGCGCGACGAGTATCTGCTCAACGCCCAGATCGCCGACTTCTCCAAGCCATACGTGGCGCTGATGGACGGCATCGTGATGGGCGGCGGCGTCGGCGTCAGCGCACACGCGAACATCCGCGTGGTGACCGACACCTCGAAGGTCGCGATGCCCGAGGTCGGCATCGGCTTCGTTCCCGACGTGGGTGGGGCGTTCCTGCTGTCGAGGGCGCCCGGCGGGCTGGGGCTGCACGCGGCGCTGACCGGGGCGCCGTTTTCCGGCGCCGACGCCATCGCCATGGGGTTCGCGGACCACTACGTGCCCCACCCGGATCTCGAGGCGTTCACCCGGTCGATCGTCGCCGATGGGGTGCAGGGCGCCCTGGTCAAGCACGCCGTCGAGCCGCCACCGAGCGAGCTTGCGGCCCAACGTCATTGGATCGACGATTGCTATGCGGCTGAGACGGTCGAAGAGATCGTCGCCAATCTGCGCGGACACGGCGGCCCGGCCGCGGAGGCGGCCGACCTGATCTCCACCCGCTCGCCGATCTCGTTGTCGGTGACGCTGGAGGCCGTTCGGCGCGCCGCCAAACTCGAGACGGTGAAAGACGTTCTGGTTCAGGACTATCGGGTGTCGTCGGCGTCGCTGCGGTCGCACGACCTGGTGGAAGGCATCCGGGCGCAGCTGATCGACAAAGACCGCAACCCGAAGTGGTCGCCGGCGACGCTGGGCGCGGTGACCGCCGCCGACGTCGAGGCGTATTTCACCCCGGTCGACGACGACTTGAGTTTCTAGAAAGGCGATTTGGATGACAGACCCCACCTCCAAGAGCTACGAAACCATCCTGGTCGAACGCGACGGGCGCGTCGGCACCATCACCCTGAACCGGCCCAAGGCGCTCAACGCGCTGAACACCCAGGTGATGAACGAAGTCACCAGCGCCGCAGCGGAACTCGACAACGACCCCGGCATCGGGGCGATCATCATCACCGGTTCGGCCAAGGCGTTCGCCGCCGGTGCCGACATCAAGGAAATGGCCGCCCTGACGTTCGCCGACGCGTTCGGCGCCGACTTCTTCGCCCCCTGGGCCAAACTCGCCGCCGTGCGCACCCCGACGATCGCCGCGGTCGCCGGGCATGCGCTGGGCGGCGGCTGCGAGCTCGCCATGATGTGCGACGTGTTGATCGCCGCCGACACGGCGAAGTTCGGCCAGCCCGAGATCAAACTCGGGGTGCTGCCCGGCATGGGCGGTTCGCAGCGACTGACCCGCGCCATCGGCAAGGCCAAGGCCATGGACCTCATCCTGACCGGGCGCACCATCGACGCCGCCGAAGCCGAACGCAGCGGCCTGGTTTCGCGCGTGGTGCCGGCCGACGACCTGCTCGACGAGGCCAAGGCCGTCGCCACCACCATTTCGCAGATGTCACGCTCGGCGACCCGGATGGCCAAGGAGGCCGTCAACCGCGCGTTCGAATCCACCTTGTCCGAGGGACTTCTCTACGAACGTCGGCTCTTCCACTCCACCTTCGCGACCGACGACCAGTCCGAGGGAATGACGGCGTTCATCGAGAAGCGCGCTCCCAACTTCACCCACCGGTAGGCCTGCGATGATCGAGCCGGGTTCTGCGACGACCGCGCCGGAAGACGAGGCGGAGCCGGCAGCCGAACCGGAAGCCGGTCCGGCGACTCGCCGGCTTCGGTGGAGCCAAAAGCCCTGGTGGGTGCGCCATTACACGTTCACCGGCACCACCGTCGGGCTGATCTTCATCTGGTTCTCCATGACGCCGTCGCTGCTGCCGCGGGGCGCGCTGTTCCAGGGCCTGGTCAGCGGGATCTCCGGCGCAATCGGCTACGGGCTGGGCGTCTTCGCCGTGTGGCTGGTCCGCTACATGCGTGCCAAGGACCACAGTCCCCCGCCGCCGCGGTGGGCGTGGATGGTCCTGATCCCGATCGGCGCGCTCGGAATGGTGTTGATGGCCATCTGGTTTCACGTCTGGCAGGACAACGTGCGTGACCTGATGGGCGTCGCGCACCTGCAGTGGTACGACTACCCGGTCGCCGCGGGCCTGTCGATCGTGGTGCTGTTCACCTTGGTCGAAATCGGCCAGTTCATCCGGTGGCTGGTCCGCTTCCTGGTGGGTGAGGTCGACCGCATCGCGCCGTTTCGGCTGTCGGCGACCATCGTGGTGGCGTTGCTCGTGGTGCTCACCATCACCCTGCTCAACGGCGTGGTGCTCAAGTTCGCCATGCGCACCATGAACAACACCTTCGCGTCGGCGAACAACGAGATGAACCCCGACACGGCGCCGCCCAAGATCCCGCTGCGTTCCGGCGGGCCCGAGTCGCTCGTGTCATGGGAATCCCTTGGGCACCAAGGCCGCATCTTCGTCGAAGCCGGGCCCAGAGTCGACCAGCTCGCCGCCTTCAACGGCGCGCCGGCCACCGAACCGATCCGGGCCTACGCGGGACTGAACTCCGCGGACGGCATCACGGCGACCGCCGAGCTCGCCGCCCGCGAGCTGCAACGCACCGGCGGGCTGCAACGCGCCGTCGTCGCCGTGGCGACAACCACCGGCACCGGCTGGATCAACGAGGCCGAAGCCGACGCGCTCGAGTACATGTACAACGGCAACACCGCGATCGTCAGCATGCAGTATTCGTTCCTGCCGAGCTGGCTGTCCTTCCTGGTGGACAAGGAGAACGCCCGCCACGCCGGGCAGGCGTTGTTCGAGGCCGTCGACCGACTCATCCGCCAGATGCCCGAGGCGCAACGCCCCAAGCTCGTCGTGTTCGGCGAGAGCCTGGGATCGTTCGGCGGCGAGGCGCCGTTCATGAGCCTCAACAACGTCCTCGCCCGCACCGACGGCGCGCTGTTCAGCGGACCGACATTCCAGAACACCATTTGGACCGACCTGACGTCGACGCGCGACGCCGGCTCCCCGGAGTGGCTGCCGATTTACAACGACGGCAAGAACGTCCGATTCGTCGCTCGCCCAACCAACTTGGGCCGCCCGAACTCGCCGTGGGACCACCCGCGGGTGGTCTATCTACAGCACGCCTCGGATCCGATCGCCTGGTGGTCACCCGACCTGCTGTTCAGCGAACCGGACTGGCTGCGGGAGCGGCGGGGCTATGACGTGCTGCCCGAGACGCGCTGGATCCCGGTGGTGACGTTCCTACAAGTTTCGGCGGACATGGCGGTGGCGGTCGACGTGCCCGAGGGACACGGCCACCACTACGTCGCCGACGCTGCCGACGGCTGGGCCGCCGTGCTGTCACCGCCCGGCTGGTCGCAGGAGAAGACCGACAAGCTGCGGCCGCTGCTGCATTCGGACGCGACCTCCACCGGCTAGAGCCAGCGGCGACCCGGCGTGCCGGAGTTGGCGAGCAGCCCCGGGCCGGCGTCCACCGGCGCGGCACCGGAAAGCTGTTCCAGCACACCCGAACCCGCGAGGGCGTGATACCCGCCGATGACGTCGGTGGCGCGGTGCAGGCCGATGTCGAGCAGCGCGGCGGCAGCGAGGCTCGAGGTATAACCCTCCGAGCAGACGATCACCCATTCGACGTCGTCGCCGACCGCCTCGGGCAGCCTGGCGTCGCTGGTGGGGTCGCAGCGCCACTCCAAGACGTTGCGCTCGATCACCAGCGCACCGGGGATCTCACCCTCGCGGAACCGCTGGGCCTGCGGACGGATGTCGACGAGCACCGCCCCGCGCCGCAGCGCGTCGGGCACTTCGGCGGCGGGAAGGCGACGGAAACGGCGCCGGGCGGATCTCAACACAACGTCGATGCGGCTCATCAGGGTCCCTCCGGTTGATCGGTCAGCTCGGTGCGCTGGCGGCGCAGGCGATTACGGCCGGTGACCTCGTAGTAGGACATCGCGGTCAGGGGCGGCGAATAGGCGTGCACGCTGAGCGACGGACGCACCGCCCCGCCTCCGGCGCCCGCGAAGCCCGAGACAGCCACCGCGACGGGCCGGGGGGCCCACACCACGTCGTGCACCCAGCCCAGCGGGAACCCGGCCTGGTCGCCGGCGTCCAGCCGCCGCTGCCGCAGGGCGCGGCCGTCCCAGCGGAATTCGTTGAGCGAGCCGGACACCACGGTCAGCGCGCCCAGCGATCCGCCGTGGTCGTGCAGTTCGGTGTGATGGCCGGGCACCCAGCTGATCAGCCAGACGTCCAGCTCCTCGTCACCGTGGATGCGGGTGAACCAGCGCCGCGTCTCCGGTATCCCGCCCGGGGGCAGCAGGTGGTCGCAACGCCCGCTCAGCACGTCGTCGGCGGCCTGGTCGGTGGCGTGCATGAGGTCGGGCACCCGCAGGCGGGTCGGTCCCGACGATGGGGACGAGACGTGGCGCGGGCGCAACGCAGCCGGGGCGGCGAGGGGCACAGACATCGGGGAGCTCCAGAGAAAACGGATCGGACGGGCGGCGGCGTGTTACGGCCGACAACACTCGCAAAATCCGAAGCGCTCCATCACGGCCGCCAGTGTTGCATAGATTGGGCCGGTGCGCCGGTGCGCTCGTCGACCCCTGCTGTGCGGCACGCTCGCCGTGGCGGCCGGTTTGTTGGCCGTAACGGGATGCTCCGCTGACCACCCCAGCGGCAGGCCCGCGTCCTCGTCGACGCGTCCGGCCGGCATTCCCAGTGGCCCCGGGGCGGCGCCCCCGGGCGCCGTCGGGCTGTCGCCGGGGGGCGTGACGACCAGGGTCGACGTGCCCGCGGATTCGACCGAGGAAGAGTATTACCAGGCCTGTCACGCCGCGAAAGTGTGGATGGATGCCCAGCCCAGGACCGGTCAGTCGCTGTTCGAGCCCTACTTGGCGATGCTGCAGGCCGCGCCGTCGGGCACCCCGGGCAGCTGGAACGCCCGGTGGGCGGACCTGACGCCGGCCCGGCAGGCGGCCGTGCTCACCGCCGCGCGCGCAGCCGCCAACGACGAATGCGGCTAGCGCTTTTTCAACCCCCGGGCAATTGAATTCACGGCTAGAAAAAACTGCCGACCCGGCCGGTGCGGCCGGGCGCCGCCGCGCAAAATGAAGGGATGCCGGACGAACCCGCCGCAGCGGTTGCGCGCCGATCGTCACCGACCCGGGTGGCGTTGGCGCTGGGCAGTGGCGGGGCGCGCGGCTACGCCCACATCGGGGTGATCGAGGCGCTGCGCGCCCGCGAGTACGAGATCGTGGGGATCGCGGGCTCGTCGATGGGCGCGCTGGTCGGCGGCCTCGAGGCGGCCGGGCGCCGCGACGAGTTCGCCGACTGGGCGAAGTCCCTCACGCAGCGCACCATCCTGCGGCTGCTGGACTTCTCGATCAGCGCGGCGGGGGTGATGCGCGCCGAGAAGATCCTCGATGCGGTGCGTGACATCCTCGGCCCGGTCGCCATCGAGCAGCTGCCCATCCCCTTCACCGCGGTGGCCACCGACCTGGTGGCCGGCAAGTCGGTGTGGTTTCAGCGCGGGCCGGTCGACACCGCGATCCGCGCCTCCATCGCCATCCCCGGCGTGATCGCCCCGCACGAGGTCGACGGGCGCCTGCTGGCCGACGGGGGCATCCTGGACCCGCTGCCGATGGCGCCGCTTTCGGCGGTCAACGCCGACGTGACCATCGCGGTGAGCCTGTCCGGCAGCGAGGCGATCGCCAACCGCGACGCGGAGTCGGGAGTCACCGCCGAATGGCTGAACCGCATGGTGCGCAGCACCTCGGCGCTGCTCGACACCACGGCCGCCCGCTCGCTGCTCGACCGGCCGACCGCGCGGGCCGTTCTCGGCAGGTTCGGCGGGTCCACCGCCGACGCGGAAAGCTGGCCGGACGACCCGGACGTCGAGGAGAACGCGGCCGAGGACGAGGTGGCCGGTGAATTGGCCGGCGCCGCACCGGATATCCCGAAACTGGGCAGCTTCGAGGTGATGAACCGCACGATCGACATCGCCCAGGCCGCGCTGGCGCGCCATACGCTGGCCGTCTACCCGCCCGACTTGCTGATCGAAGTTCCGCGCTCGATCTGCCGGGGCCTGGAGTTCCACCGGGCGGCGGAGGTGATCGCCGTCGGGCGTGCGCTGGCGGATGAGGCGTTGGACGCCTTCGAAAACGACCGCGCCGCGCCGCCCCCGATCGAGGACTGAAACCGCTCTGCCGCAACGGGTTAGGCCCCGAGGAAGCGCGCGACGGCTTCGGCTTCGCGGCGGCCCTGCTCGCGGCCGGCCAGCGCCGACGCGACGCGGCAGGCGGGATCCAACGGATTGGGCCCAAACGCCGCCAGCGAGCCGGAGTCGGCGAACACCGCGACCGTCGCGCCGCTGAAGGCGGAGATCTCCGCGGCCGGGCCGGCGCCGAACGGCGACGGCGTGTCCGCACCCGAGGGCACCAGCACCACCGCCGCGCCGCAATCGGCGGCCACACCGAGGTTGACCGAGCTGGCCACCCCGCCGTCCATGTAGCGCCGGCCGGCGATCGCCACCGGCGGCCAGGCCCCGGGCACCGCGCAACTGGCCGCGACCGCGTCGACGAGGTCGACGCCGGACTCGCGATCGAAAACGGCCAATTCGCCGGTGTCAACGTCGATTGCGGTGATCCGCAGCGCCCGGTCGGGCCAGTCGTGGGATGGCAAGCGCTGCGCGATGACCCGCCGGCGCACCGGCGGTGCAACGGTTTCGGTCGCGAGTGCCACGGCGCCGATCCGCTGCATCTGCTGCCGGGTCCGGTCCGACGGGTCGGAATAGGGCTCGGCCAAGGCGCTGAGGAACATTTTGGTGATCGTTTCGACGTCGACCCCGGAATCGATCTCGGCGGACACCTCGGCGACCTGCCGGTCGAACAGCTCATCGAGCGGGGCGCCACTCCCGATTTGCGCGGCGACCGTCGACCCCGCGGAGGTGCCCACCAGAACGTCGGAATCGAGTAGCAGCCCGGCCGCAGCCGGTGACTCGTCGGCGATGCCGCGCAAAATGCCTGTCTCCCAGGCGATTCCCGCTATCCCCCCACCGGCCAGGACTAGGGCTCGTCTGGTTGTCACGCCCACCCACTCTGCCAGGCCGCCGTCGGCTAGCGCGGGGCGCCCGGCAACGCGTGTTGCGCCTCCTGGACCGGTGCGCTCAGCTCCGCCCGGCGCAGCAGGTGTGCGGGCGGGCTGGGCAGGATCAGCCGGCGGTCGACGCGCAGCGTGGCGTCCACGTGGACCAGCTCGCCCGGCTCGAGCAGGCGCCAGCGGGGGTCGTCATCCATGCGTTCGGTGGCGAACACCACCGACGATCGGGTGCACAGATGTTCCGAGCGCGCATGAATGCGGTTGGTGCGCATGTCGAATGCCGGGGTCTGGGTGGCGGCATCGTCGGAGCGGTCCAGGATGTAGAGCTCGTGCGTGTCGGGGTAGCGCAGCGCCCACATGTCGGTGGCCGTGCTCAGCAGCACGTTCACCGCATAGATCGGCGCATTGGCCGCGAGCCACCTCATGGCATCGGTCAGGCCCGCGGTGACGTCGCCGTCGAGCGCTCGGATCGAGGCGGTGATCAATGCGAACACCCGCTCGGAGTCGGTGTCGCCGAGAACCAGATCCCCGGTGCCGACCTCGCGCAGCCGGTCGTCGAGAACGTCGAGCCCCTCGACCACGCCGTTGTGCGCGAAGATCCGGCCGTCCTGCAGGAACGGGTGGGTGTTACGGACGTCGAGGGAACCGGTCGTCGCGTAACGCACGTGCGCGATGAACGTGGTGCCGGTCAGGTCATGGGCCTCGGTAGCGAACGCCGCGTCCTCCCAGGCCGCCATGGGCTGCTTGTCCAGCTGCGGCCGGCCGCGCTCGTCGAAGACGCCCACGCCCGTGCCGTCCGGGTTTCTCCTGCTCTGTTCGGCGAGGCTGTCGGGGGCGTCCAACAACCAGAACGTCGCGGTGCAAACGTCCGTCCCGGCGTGGAGCCCGAATAGTCGGCACATGTTCTCGACGGTACCGAGCGCCAGCCGGCGGGCTCAGTCGCGGGCCTCGACCACCCAATAGCCGTGCTCGGCGTAGCGCGCGCGGATCGCCTTCTTGTCGTACTTGCCCACACTGGTGCGCGGAATCTCCTCGACGAACGCCCACCTCTCGGGCAGCCACCAACGAGCCACCTTCTCCGCGAGGAACTTTCGCAGGTCCTCGGCGCTGACCGTCGCGCCTTCCTTGGCCACCACGACCGCCAGCGGCCGTTCCTGCCAACGCTCGTCGGGCACGCCGACCACCGCTGCCTCCACCACATGCGGGTGCCCGATCAAGCTGTTCTCCAGCTCGACCGAGGAGATCCACTCGCCGCCGGACTTGATGACGTCCTTGGCCCGGTCGGTCAGGGTGACGAAACCGCGCTCGTCGATCCGCCCCACGTCACCCGTGCGCAACCAACCGGAATCGAACTTCGAGTCGTCGGCCGTCAGGTAGTAGGAGCCGGCGATCCACGGGCCGCGGACTTCCACCTCGCCCACGGCCTCGCCGTCGTTGGGCAGCACCTGGCCGTCGTCGTCGACGATCCGCATCTCGACCCCGCAGACCGGTTGCCCCTGGGTGGCGCGGTACGTCCAGTGCTGATCCTCGGGGGTGCCCGGCGGCGGCCATGCCATGGTGGCCATCGGCGAGGTTTCCGTCATGCCCCACAGCTGCCGGATCTGCACGCCGTGCTTCTCCTCGAACGTGCGCATCAACGACAGCGGAACGGCCGATCCCCCACAGACCACCAACCGCAGCGACGACATGTCGTGGTCCGGTTCGTCCTCCAGGCGATGCAACACGTCGTTCCAGATGGTGGGCACCGCACCGGCGACGGTCGGTCGCTCGTGTTCCACCATGCCGATCAGCGACCGCGCGTCCAGATGGCAGTCGGGCAACACCAGGTCGGCGCCGGCCATCAGCGCCGCATAAGGCAGGCCCCACGCATTGGCGTGGAACATCGGCACGATCGGCAGCACGCTGTCGACCGAACCCACGCCGATGCCGTTGGTGCTGCAGGCCGCCATGGTGTGCAGGTAGCTCGAACGATGGCTGTACACCACGCCTTTGGGGTTGCCGGTGGTGCCGCTGGTGTAGCACATGGCGGCCGCGGACTGCTCGTCGATGTCGGGCCAGTCGAACTCGGTGGACTCGCCAGCGAGCACGTCGGCGTACCGCAGCACGGTCTTGCCCGAACCCTCGAACGGCGCGGTGTCACCC
The DNA here is from genome assembly GCF_001666955.1 of Mycobacterium sp. E735. Classification (NCBI taxonomy): domain Bacteria; kingdom Bacillati; phylum Actinomycetota; class Actinomycetes; order Mycobacteriales; family Mycobacteriaceae; genus Mycobacterium; species Mycobacterium sp. E735. Next base: position 11,093 of record NZ_LZIX01000050.1, read on the forward strand.
TCCCCGACGACGATCGCGGTGTGCACGGTCTTGAGGTCGCCCAGCACCGGCGCGAGCAGCTTGGCCAGCGACGCGTCGACCAGCACCACCTGGTCTTCGGCCTCGTTGGCGACGTAGACGATCTGCTCGGCGAAGAGGCGGATGTTGAGGGTGTGCAGCACGGCGCCCATCGACGGCACCGCCAGGTAGGTCGCCAGGTGTTCGGCGTTGTTCCACATGAACGTCGCCACCCGTTGATCCCCGGTGACGCCGAGGCGGCGCAGTCCGTTCGCCAGCCGCGCGGCGTCCCGGCCCAGTTCCCGGTAGCTGGTTCGCCGGTAGCCGTCGCCGGTGGCGGTGGCAACCGTGCGAGCGCCGTGCACGCCGCAGCCGTGCCGCATGATCGCGGTGATCGTCAACGGAAAGTCCTGCATGGTGCTGTCCATTGAGGTACCGCCCTTGGATCTCGGCGCAGCGGCGACCGATGTCAACCCTCGGGATGCGGGGTGGCCGGGTGCCGCGCCGGAGGCGAGGGGCCGCCGGCAGCCTCCACCCTAAGCCCGAGTTCGGCGCCGGCGTCGGCAATCACCCTAAGCCAGTACGGGTTCCCGCTGCGCCGGCGCGAGCAGCCCGGTGGTCGACTCGTCGGCCGGCCCCGCGGCGATCGGCGCCACCGTGACCGCGCCGGAGTAGTCGCCGATGTAGAGGTACCTGCCATCCGGGCTTTCCACCACGCAGGACGGGTCCTTGACCGCCGTGATCTCACCGATGACGTCGTGGGTGCGCGTGCAGACCACCGCGACATGGTCGTCGCCGACCAGATAGGCACGGCGGCCGTCGCGGCTGAGCGCGAGGCGGGTCAGCGGACCGGCGACCTCGCTGAGCTTGCGCGTGCCGGTGATCTTGCGGGTGCGGATGTCGATGACATCGAGCACAGCGCCCACAATGGGGCCGCAGCTGGCTACGTAGGCCGTACCGCCGTCGTCGCTCAGTGCGACGTCACGGATGGGTAACCCGAGCTCGTAGGCGCCGGCGATGTGCAAGCGCCGAGTGTCGACTTCGACCAGTTGGCCGCCCGACGGGCCGTTGGTGGCGGCGTAGAGGTGACGCCCGTCCGGGCCGATGCGGACACAGTCCACGGTGGTCCCCGGTGCGGTGGCGAGGTCGATCACCTCGAAGTCGTCGGTGGTGGTGTCCAGGACCGTGACGTCGGCTCCGCAGACGCCGTTCCGGCCGGCGTAGACGAACCTGCCGTCGGCACTCACGGCAAGGTCGCTCACGGTGTTGGCCAGCGGATGCGTCGCCACCCACGCGTTGGTGACCAGGTCGACGACGTCGACGGAGTCGTACGCCGTGGTGGCCGTGCTGACATAGGCGCGCGGGTTGGTCCCACCGCTGAGGGCGATCGTGGAGGGCTCGCCGAGGCCGGTGACGGTCTGCACCACCCGGCGCGCATCGGTGTCGACGATCGAGACCGATGCGCGGGCGTGGTTGGCGACTATCAGCCGGCTGCCGTCGGGGCTTACGCAGGCATCGCTGATCGGACCGTATCGCACCGGAATCCGGACCACCGAGCCCTCGTCGAGTCGGAAGTTTGGCTCTTCTCGGTCGTCCGGGAAGGCCTTGCGGCCGTTCACACCGCTCACGTTGCACCGCCTTTGCTGGTCGTCGGCGCGGAGGCAAAATCGTCGGAAATTGCGCGACAATTAGGTCTCCGGACCCAGGAGGATCTCAGCACCGAAAGGCACTGACCCGACTGGTTTTTCGATCTTACCGGCCAAAATTCGCGTCGAAGAGCGCCAAATTCCCCGACGTTAGCTACGTCACTCCCCGCGCTCAGGTTCTGCTCAGGCTCGCAATAACGCTGTACCGCAGTCGCTTACCCTCAGCGAAAGCGACGCAAACGCGCATCCGGCGGATTTCGCTTTAGCCGCTAACGCGCCCGGTCAGCGCCCCAGCATTGTCCAAGTTAAGAAATTCTCAGGCTCAATCCCGCGAAGAGGGAAAGATCACACCTTATCGACTAGCTGAATTGGGTTCTGGGCCGGGGCAAGGCGGCACCGTCGACGACGATATCGAGCTTTTCGTTGTAAAAGGCCACCAGACCGGCGATCTGGCCGACCGCGGGCAACGGGTAGTGATAGGTCCAGGCCAGGTCCGGATGCAGCGCACCGCCGGAGCGCACCGACCAGTATCCCGACGTCACCCCTTTGTACGGACACAGCGTCTGTGTCGCGCTGGATTCCAGATGCTCAAAAGAGATATCGGTGGGGTCGATGTAATACCTTGTCGGTAAACCGGTTTCAAAGAGCAGGACGGGAGACCTGGTGTCGGCCAGCACAATTCCATCCAGCTCGACACGGACATGCCGATGCGACCGCAGCGCGTCCACGCGCGAATAGGGGTTCCGCGGGTGGCCGTAGATCGGCTCGTCTTCCTCGAACCAGCGCAACGAATTCCATTCGAATCGCACGGTCCCGGCCACCGGGCCGTCGCCGTCGGCGTCGAACACCCGCGCGGCGGACGGATGAGTGTGACCGGAGCCCTCCAGGGAGTACAGCCGCGATGCGCCGAATTGCACCTTCTGCGAATGGTTCTCGTCACGCAGGAACTCCGGGCGGACATCGGCCAGCGGTATGTAGTACTGCGGGTAGTACGGAACCTCCCACACGTAGAGCGCCGCGGTGGTGTCGAAGACCAACGCGTCTGAAAGATAGCCCCGCACCCGGCGCGGTGCAGGCTCGACCCTGCCGCGCGCGACGGCCATTTCGGGGTAATCACGCTCGACGGTCATGTCTGATCCTTGGCGGCCAGCCCGGCCGGCGCGTGGGCGATCGCCCTACGGATGGCATCGGCGAGCGCCAGGGCGCTCTCCTCGGTGAGCTCCAGCGCCACCCGCGCCGACGGCCCGAGCTCCGGATTGATCACGTCGATGTTGACCGTGTGGCCGTAGGGGGCGTGCACGGGGTGATCGACATACACCGTCGCGCGGCTGGCGCCGAACCACCCCGTGGCGCCCTTGCCGCTGCCGTCGATTCCGACGTGTTCGGTGAGATAGGTGCA
>NZ_LZIX01000051.1:0-612 GCF_001666955.1 Mycobacterium sp. E735
CCGAGCAGGTTGCCCGGTCCCCCGGCTGCCTCGGGTGCGGCGCTGATCGCGCTGACCGGGACCGCGGTGTGGCCCATCGCCGGCAGCGCCGGGGCGCCGGTCCAGGCCACCGGCACCGACAACTTGCCGCCGATGGAGGCCGCCCCGCCGATGGCCGCGGCCGGGTGCACCGCTCCGGCACCGCCGCCGAGCAGGCCACCGAGCCCACCCAGACCGGGCAGCGCCTTGGCCGCCGCCGGAGCCGCACCACCGATCAACCCCACCGACTTGGCGATCTGGGTGAAGGTGTTGGCCATACCGGTACTGAAGTACGGCAGACCCTCGGTGTTATAGAACAGGCCGGCGAACGGGCTGTACCCGTTGACGAGTGTGCCCAGGTTGGTGGGGATGGTGGTTTGGCCGGTCAACAGGAACCACAGCTCTTGCAGCGGGTTGGTCGTCGTCTGAGCGGCGGCGGCGGCCTGCGGGGCCGCGGTCGTCGTGGCGGTGGTGGCCGCCTTTTGCGCGACGTTGGCCGCGTTGCCGGCGGAAGTATTGGCCGCCGCGTTGGCCACCGTGCTGGCCTGGGTGGTGGTGCCCGCGTCGTTGGTCACCTTCGGGGCGGCCTGGAGA
>NZ_LZIX01000052.1:0-41106 GCF_001666955.1 Mycobacterium sp. E735
GGCTATTCCTCCGAACTGGCGGGCTTGACCGGGCTTTGGTTCGGGCCGTCGTCGATGGCGATGAATGCCGCGGCCGCACCTTATGTGGCATGGTTGGCCGCCGCTGCCGCCCAGGCCGGGGTGACGGCCACGCAGGCCTTTGCGGCGGCCGCGGCGTATGAGGCGGCATATCTGATGACGGTGCCGCCGCCGCTGATCGCGGAGAACCGGGCGCAACTGATGGCGTTGATCGCGACGAACTTCTTCGGGCAGAACACGCCTGCGATCGCGGCGACCGAGGCCGAGTACATGGAGATGTGGGTCCAAGATGCGGTCGCGATGTATGGGTATGCCGTCGATTCGGCGGCCGCCAGTGCCTTGCAGTCGTATAGCGAGCCGCCGCAGACGACCAACCCGGCGGGCCAGAACGCCCAGGGCGGCGCGGTAGCCCAAAGTGCTGCGAACACCGCGGGATCCCAGACGCAGTCGGTGATTCAGCAGCAGCTGACCTCGATCGCGACCCAGCAGCTGACCCCGACGACGGACACGCAACAACTGACCTCGACCGCGGCAACCCAGCAGCTGAGCTCGGCCGCGGAGAGCCAGCAGCTGGGCATGCCCATCGCGACCCAACAACTCACCCCGACGGTTTCGCAGCAGTCCGTCACGCCGACGTCGACCGCGCAGTCGGTTACGTCGACGGCGACCACGCCGCAGTCGGTTACGCCGACGTCGACCACGCAGTCGGTTACGTCGATGGCGACCACGCCGCAATCGGCTGCGCCCGCGGCGACGTCACAATCGGTCACGCCCACCGCCTCCACGCAATCGGTTGCCCCCGCGGCGACGTCACAGTCGGTCACGCCCGCCGCCACCTCGCCGCAATCGGCCGCCCCGGCGGCGTCCACACAGTCGGTGGCGCCGGCCGCGTCCCAGCCGCCGCTGTCGATCACCCACGTGATCATCAACGGCGTCGATCCGATCGACCTTCAGGGCACGATCCTGAACGGCCAAGTCGTCGAAGTCACCGCGGGCAATCCTGCCGTCACCCTGCCCGGCCAGACGCTGACCGTCGCCAGCGGCGGGCAGCTCATCATCGATGCGAACGCCAGCTACACCGACACCGGCACCCTGGCCATCAGCTCCGGCGGCGTGGTCACCGACAGCGGCACTCTGACCGTCGGCTCCGGCGGCATCCTGACCGACAGTGGCTCTCTGACCGTCAGCTCCGGCGGCGCGCTCACGGTGAGTACGGGCGGCGCCGACACCGGCTTCCTCTCGGTGACCGGCGGCGGCACGCTTACCGTCAACGGCGGCACGGTCACCGTCAACTCCGGCGGTGTCCTGACCGTGGGCACCACCACAGCCAACAGCGGCACCCTCACCATTACCGGCGGCGGCACTGTGTCCGACGGCGGGACGCTCACGGTCAACAGCGGCGGCGCCCTCAACGTCAGCACCGCGACCACCGGGGACACCGGCAGCCTCACGGTGACCGGCGGCGGCAACCTGACCGACACCGGCGGCAGTTTCACGGTCAACAGCGGCGGCACGCTCAACGTCAGCAATGCCACCGTTACCGGTGACACCGGCAGCGTCACTCTGAGCGGCACCACCCTGACCGACGGCGGGACGGTCAACGTCAACAGCGGCGGCACGCTCACCGGCGGTGTGGGATTCAGCGAGGGCGACATCACCGTCACCAGCGGCGGCACCCTGAACGTCAACAGCGGCGGCACTGTTGCCCTCAACTTCGGCGCCCTCACCGTGGACTCCGGCGGCCAGGCCTTCGACGGCGGCGCTATCACCACCGGCGCGCCCGGCACCGCGGGTGGCCTGGAGGTCTACGGCAATCTCACCGTCACCCAGGGCGGCAGCCTCACCCTCAGTTCCAGCTGCGACGCCGATATCTGGACCGGCGGCACCCTCGCCGTCAACCAGGGCGGCCAGGTCACTGCCGCCGGCGGCAATCTCATCTTCAACGGCGGCAGCCTGGTCGACAGCGGCACCGTCACCGTCAACGGCGGACAGTTCGCCGCCGGCGGCGGCACCGTGACCGTCAACAGCACCGGCGTCCTCACCTTTAACGGCGGCCAGTTCGGCCTCAGCACCAGCACCGTCAACGACTCCGGCGCGATCACGCTCAATAGCGGTACCTCCGTGCAGCTCTTGGGCACCAACACCATCACGGTCAATAGCGGCGGCACGTTCACCAACGGCATCACCCTCAACCTTCCGGTCAACACCACCATCAGTGCCAGCGGCGGGACCGTCGAAATCAGCAATGGCGGTGCCCTCACCATCCCGTCCGGCAACACCCTCGCAGTCACCCAAGGCGGCGCGCTCACTGTCGACAGTGGCGGCAGTCTGACCGTCAGCCACGGTGGTGCGGTCACGGTGGGCACGGCCAGCACCAACAGCGGCAGCTTCACGGTCGGCGGCACTGCGTCCGACGCCGGGACGGTCACGGTCGGTCACGGCGGCACGGTCACCGTCGGCACGGGTGGGACCAACACGGGCAGCCTAACCGTGACCGGCGGCGGCACCCTGTCCGACGGCGGAACGGTCACGGTCCACAGCGGCGGCACGCTGACCGTCGGCACGACGACGACCGGGGACACCGGCAGCCTTACCGTCACCGGCGGCGGCAGCCTGTCCGACGGGGGCACTCTCACCATTAATTCCGGCGGCACCCTCAACGTCAGCACCGCGACTACCGGTGACACCGGCGGCCTCACGATTACCGGTGGCGGCACTCTGTCCGACGCGGGGACGGTCACGGTCAACAACGGTGGCACGCTGACCGTGAGCACGGGTGGCACCGACACGGGCAGCCTAACCGTGACCGGCGGCGGCTTCCTGAAAGACTTCGGCACGGTCGCCATCAACACCGGCGGCACTATCACCGATAACACCGGCGGCAGCGTTTTCGTCTATTCCGGTGGCACCTTCACCGACGCCGGCACCCTCAACCTGAATGGTGGTGCCCTGACCCTCTCCGGCGGCACCCTGGACGTGGCCAGCGGCGGGGTTGTCAACGACGCCGGCTCATTCTCGGTGGGCAGTGGCACCGGCACGCTGACCATCGACAATGGCGGCACCTTCACGGTCGAGAACGGCGGCTACCTGCTCAGCAACCCGGGCACCATCACCGACTCCGGCTCGGTGGTTGTCGACAATGGCGGCTATGTGGGCTTCGCCAACAGCAGCTTCAACGTCACCGACGGCGGCTCGTTGACCATTCAGTCCGGCGGCGTGTTCAGCGACAACAGCGCCATGACGGTGACCTCCGGCGGCACGGTGACCGACTCCGGTGCGTTGACGGTCCAGCCGGGCGCCACGCTGACGATCAGCCAGGGTGGTACCGACACCGGCAGCATGACGGTGACCGGCGGCGGCACTCTGTCGGACAGCGGGACGGTCACGGTCGGTCATGGCGGCGCCGTCACCGTGACCGGCGGCGGCAACCTCTACGACGCCGGCGCTGTCACCGTGAACCAAGGCGGCACCCTGACCGTGAGCACGGGTGGCACCGACACTGGCACCCTCACCGTCTACACCGGAGGCTCCGTCACCGACGGCGGCGACGTCATCGTCAACGCCGGCGGCAACCTCTACAACAGTGGGGCTTTGACGGTCACCGACGGCGGCACGCTGACGGTCAACAGCGGCGGCAGCGTGACCGACTACGGCGCCTTGACGGTCAACTCGGGCGGCACGCTCACCGATGCCGGGAATTTCGAGGTCAACGGCGGGACGATGACCATCGACAACGGGGGCACGGTCACCGTCGACAACGGTGGCGTCTTCTCCAACTACGGCACCCTTGTCGATTCCGGCACGCTGACCGTCGACAACGGCGGGCACCTCTACACCATCGATCCGATGACGGTCACCAACGGCGGCACACTGACCGTCGATCAGGGCGGCACGCTGTTCGACTACGGACCCTTGACGGTCGACTCGGGCGGCACCCTGACCGACAACGGCACCCTGACCATCCCTCAAACGGGCAGCCTGAGCGATGCGGGCACCCTGACCGTGGGCCCCGGCAGCACCCTGGATGACTACGGCACCCTGACCGTCAGCAGCGGCGGCACCCTGACCGACTCCGGCAGCATGATCGTCTACTCCGGCGGGACCCTCGCCGACAACGGCACACTCACTGTCAACGACGGCGGCAGCTTGGGGGTCTTCTCGGGCGGGACCCTCACCGACAGCGGCACTCTCACCGTCGATGACGGCAGCTTCCTCGGTAACTTCGGCACCACGACGGTCGATGCGGGCGGCACGCTGACCGTCGAGCACGGCGGCTCACTGGGTAACTTCGGCGGCACGATGGAAGTCAGCAGCGGCGGCACAATCAACGTCAACTCCGGCGGCACGTTCACCGAGGGCGCGGCGCTGACGATCGACCACGGCGGCGCATTGATCGACAACGGCACGCTCACCGTCAGCCCCGGCGGCGTGGTCAACGACGCCGGTGCGTTCTCCATCAACTCCGGTGGTGTGGTCACCATCGACCCCACCGGTGTCATGAGTGTCACCGGCGGGACGTTGACGGTCGACGACGGCTCCTATTTGATCGTCCACACCGGGGCCACCGTGCCGCTGAACCAGGGCGGCGCGCTGATTATCGGGCCCCACGAAATGGTCACCATCGGTCAGGGCGGCTCTTTCACGCCCAACGGCCTCGTCGGCCAGGTAATCATCAGCCCGGCGGTGCCGCCGGGCCCGGTGCCTCCGGAGGCGATCGCCGGCGCGGCCTCACCCGGGCTGTCGGGGACCTCAGGTCTGTCGGGTCTCTCGGGAATCCAGTCTCAACGGGACACCAATGGGATGCTGGACATGGATCTCGACGACCTGTCCAACGTGTTGTCTGACGACCTCACCTTCACCGGCGACTAGTGCTGCAGCACAAGCGAATTCATGAATTACCTGATTCGGAGTTCGTGGTCAGCGGCGGCGCGGCGGTTTCGTCGTCGTAGTAGTCGACGGTGCCCCGCAGGGCGTCGAAGATCGCCCTGCCCTGGGCGACCAGCCCGCTGGCCACCTCGGTGAGTCCCTCGGCGCCGTTGAGCACGGTCACGTTGGCGTTGGCGAGCCCCCGCGCCGCCTTCTCGACGATCTCGGGCAGCTGATCGATCAGCGCCTTGTCCAGGGCGACCCGGTTGTGCGACGCCGCCGCCTCGGCCTGGATCTTCATCTTCTCCGCGTCGGCCACCGCCAGGATCCGCACGCGTTCGGCCTCGGCCTCGGCGGGCTTGACGACCTCGGCGACCAGCTCCTGCTGGCGCAGCTCGGCGGCGCGCTGGGCCAGCTCGGTGCGCATCTGCAGCACCTCGCGCTGGGCCTCGGCCTCGGCGAGCGGGCCGGCCTGGGCCGCCTCGGCCTGAGCCTTGTCGACCTCGGCCTTGTACTGCGCCTTGACGATCGCGGTCTCCCGGGCGAATTCGGCCTGCTTGCGCTGCGACTCCTGCTCGGCTTCGGCGGCCGCCTGGTTGGCCTGTGCCTGGGCGATCTGCGCCTGCTGCTGGATGGCCGCGTTGTGCGGCGCCGACATCGCGTTGATGTAGCCGAGCCCGTCGTCGTCGATGGACTGGATCTGCAACGCGTCGACCGTGAGGCCGATCCGGGCCATCTCCTCCTTGGAGCCGTCGAGGACCTCGGTCGCCAGCTTCTGGCGTTCCCGGATGATCTGCTCGACGGTCATCGAGCCGATGATCGATCGCAGGTGGCCGGCGAAGATGCGCCCGGTCAGCACGGACATCTGGTCCTGTTCGGACAGGAATCGCTGCGCGGCGCTGATGATGCTTTCGGTGTCGTTGCCGACCTTGAAGGCGATCACCGCACGGACGTTGAGCGTGATGCCCTGCTGGGTCACGCATTTCTCGGCGACCTCGGCCTCACACATCGCCAGCGTGAGGAAGCGGGCCTTTCGGAAGAACGGCATGATGAAGGCGCCGTGGCCGGTCACGACGCGGAAGGGGGCGTTGCTCTTGCTTCGGCCGCCGGAGATCAGCATCGCCTCATCGGGGGAGGGCACTTTGTAACCGAGCATCGGAACTCCTTTTGGGTTTCGCTGTTGTATCCCGGGCGATCCGGGTCGTCAATTCAGATCACGCGAGTTCGTGCCAGGGTTCGACGGTTACCGTCCGGGCTCCCCTGACCTCCACCACCAGCACCCGTGCGCCCTTGGGCAAGGGGTCGTCGGACCACGCCAGGAAGGCCTCCTTGGCGCCCCGCACGGTGACCAGCACCGCGCCGGCCCCGCGGTCGCCGCGGGTCGCCACGGTCAACGTCCCCACGCAGCCGATTGCCGAGGCGTCGCTCACGAACGCATACTCCCGCATCGGGATTGCAGGCGTCGGGTTTCGTCTAAACGGGACCCGCGGTGAGGGTAACGACGTTGTTGCGGCTCTCCCGGGCCTTGATCCGGGACACCCAGACGCGGCCACCGGTCGCCCGCGCGACGATGCTTTCCACCGTCTCGAACGTCCATGCGGCCGTTCCCGCCATTGCGGTGTCGTCCATGATCCGCAGGTCGATGACGCCCCGGTCGGCCAGCAGCTCGAACAGGTCGCGTTGCGGGTCGTCGACGGCGATCAGCGTGGTGTGGTCGAACTGGTCCCGCAGCGCCGTCTTGACCTCGTCCAGTGTGACTTCGTCGATCACCGCGTCGGTCCCGGCTTCGGTTTCGGCACAGGCGAATTCGATGTCGAAGGCCCGTTCATAGCCGTGCAGGAAGAAACGCTTGCCTTGGTTGGCCCACGAGCGGTGGCAGCAGGGCAGGTTGTCGAACAACCTGCGCAGGTGGAACCTGGCCGTGCGACCCAGCGGGGCGTCGGCACGGTGGATCGTGGCCACGCGGGCCCCATCGGCGAAAACGGTGTTACGCATGGTGGTCAGCGTCCGGCGCCGGCCTTGCGGGATTCTCCATGGATTCTTGGAGCGCCAACGGCGGCCTATCGTGGTGATATGAACGTCGGTCCGGGAACGAGGTCGACATTCGCCGCGGCCATGCTGGCCGCCGCCGCGCTGCTTTCCGCGGCCCCGGCGGCCGCCGACCCGTCCGACGACGCCTTCCTGGGCGCCCTGGCGGACAACGGGATCGTCGTGAACGACCCGATCACCATGGCGCGCTCGGTCTGCGCGGGGCTCGACAGGAACCAGAAGACGAGCGTCGTGGCGATGAAGGTGATGAAGGACACCAGTCTTTCGGCGCGCCAAGCCGGATTCTTCGTCGGGCTCTCGGTGTCCGCCTACTGCCCGCAGTACAAGGGGCAGACGGACGGTTCGTTGGACTGGCTGAATCCGCTGCCCCCGCTCATGTGAGCTGAGCGGCTAGACCCAGTACGGGACGCGGGCGCGGTACTGCCGCATCGCGAACGCCGCCAGCACCCAGCCGACGGCGGTCAGCGCCGCCACCACGGCCCAGTGCCGCAGCTCCTGGTGGGCGCCCAGCAACGGGGCCCGCACGATGTCGAGATAGTGCAGCAGCGGGTTGAGTTCGACGATGCGCGACCAGCGCCCAGCGCCCTGCTGCCGCAACGTGTCGTCGTTCCAGATGATCGGCGTCATGAAGAACAGCAACTGCACCACCGAGAACAGCAGCGGACCGATGTCGCGATAGCGGGTGGCCAGGATGCCGAAACACAGTGACACCCAAATGCAATTGAGCACGATCAGCCCGAGCGCCGGGATGACCGACAGATCCGCCCACGACCACGGCTTGGGGTAGATGACCGCGATGACGGCGTAGATGACGATGTTGTGCGCGAACAGGATCATCTGCCGCCACACCAGCCGGTAGACGTGCACGGACAGCGGGGTGGGGAGTTGCTTGATCAGTCCCTCGTTGGCCACGAAGACGTCGGCACCCTCCAGGATGGCCGCGTTGATCAGGTTCCAGACGATCAGGCCGAGCGTGACGTACGGCAGGTGCACGGCGAGCTCGAGGTGAAACAGCTTGGAGTACAGGCCGCCCATCGCGACGGCGGTGGTGCCGGTCGCGATGGTGATCCAGAACGGGCCCAGCACCGAGCGGCGGTAGCGCTGCTTGATGTCCTGCCAGCCCAGGTGCAGCCACAGCTCGTGCCGGCGGAAGCCGGCGACCAGGTCGCCGCGGGCGCGGGTGAAGGTCCGCGACTGGGCGGCGGCGTCCAGAAACGTCATCGCGATCCTCCAGGTTCCGACGGTGGCGACCCGCTTCGAGGTTTGCCGAACTGTTCGCGACGGCCCAAGCGCCGCAAGCGAATCCACTCAGCGAGGCCCTTGGGATCGCGGCGGGTCACCACGAAGTACCAGCCGAAGCGAACCCACTCCTGGAGCTGCAGCTTGCGCAGGCCGGGCTGCGACAGAAGGTAGCCGCGGTTGCGGTAGGTGTAGAACCGCTTGGTGGGGTCGTCGGGGTATTGGGTGTGCATGCGTCCGCCCAGGATCGGCCGGAATTCCGCCGAGCCGCAGGGGTGGAGGTAGATCGCGTCCAGGCAGGTGCCGAACGGCAGGCCCGACCGCACCAGCCGGCGATGCATCTCGACTTCGTCGCCGCGGATGAACAGACGCAGGTCGGGAACGCCGATCGCCTCGAGCGTGGCCGCCCGGAACAACGCACCGTTGAACAGAGACGCGATTCCGGGCAGCAGGTCCTGTCCGGCCTCGGTGCGCAATTCGCTTGCCCGCCTGCGCCATACCAGCCCGCGGCGCAACGGAAACGCCAGCCGCTCCGGGTCGTCCATGTTGCACACCATCGGCGACACCTCGGCCAGGGCGTGCTTTTCGGCGCACGCCAGCAAGGTGGCCAGCACGCGCGCGTCCTGCGGCCGCCCGTCGTCGTCGGCCAGCCACACCCAGTCGGCGCCCTGCGCCAACGCATGCAACATGCCCAACGCGAAACCGCCTGCGCCGCCCAGGTTTCGGCGCGAGGGCAGGTAGGTGGTCGGGATCGGCTGGCCGGCCACCAGGTCGCGGACCCGGCCGTCACCGCCCCCGTCGTTGTCGACGACGATGAGGTGGTCGGGTACCCGGGTCTGGCTGCTCAGGGTGCCCAGCGATTTGGCCAGTTCGTCGGGACGCCGGTGGGTGACGACGACGGCGAAGATGGAGTCACTCATCCCCGGACGCTCTTTGTGCCAGCGGATTGTCCGCGGCCGTCTCGGCGAGCACCTCGCGCACGTGCCGGGCCGCGTCCTCGCCCTCGTAGGCGCGCACCACGTCTTCGATGCCGCCGGACATGCGGATAACGCCGTGGTCGATCCACATCGCCGTCTTGCACAGCCGGGCGAGGAATTCGTTGGAATGGCTGGCGAACACCAGGATTCCGGACCGCTCCACCAAACTCTGCAACCTGGATTGCGCCTTCTTCATGAAGTCGGCGTCGACCGCGCCCAAACCCTCGTCGAGCAACAGGATTTCGGGGTCGATGCTGGTGACCACGCCCATGGCCAGCCGCACCCGCATCCCGGTGGAGTACGTGCGCAGCGGCATAGACAGGTAATCACCGAGCTCGGTGAACTCGGCGATCTCGTCCACCTTGGCCATCATCTGCTTGCGGGTCTGCCCCAGGAACAGCCCGCGGATGATGATGTTCTCGTAGCCGGAGATCTCGGGATCCATGCCGACGCCCAGATCGAAGATGGGCGCGACCCGGCCGGTGACCTTCGCCCAGCCGCGGGTGGGTTCATAGATGCCCGAAAGCAGTCGCAGCAGAGTCGATTTGCCCGCGCCGTTATGGCCGACCAGGCCGACACGGTCGCCCAGCTCCAGCGACATGGTGATGTCGCGCAGCGCCTCGACGACGACCACGTTGGAACTGTTGCGGCCGATGGTGCCGCCCGCCTTGCCCAGGAAGGCTTTCTTCAGGGAGCGCGACTTCGCGTCGAAAATGGGGAATTCCACCCACGCGTTGTGCGTCTCGATGTGAGGACCCGCCACCGTGCTTCGCTTAGAGGTATTGGCCGTGTCCGGAGCCGCCCGGCTTGCCGACGCCGGGGGGCAGCGCGCCCTGGCGCATGTTCTCCAGCTGCGCGCGGGCGGCCATCTGCTGGGCGAACAGCGCGGTCTGGATGCCGTGGAACAACCCCTCCAGCCAGCCGACCAACTGGGCCTGGGCGATCCGCAATTCGGCGTCCGAGGGCGCCGTGTCCTCGTTGAACGGCAGGGTGAGGCGGTCGAGCTCCTCGCGCAGTTCGGGCGCCAGGCCTTCTTCCAGTTCGCGGATGCTGGTCGCGTGGATCTCGCGCAGCCGGTTGCGGCTGGCCTCGTCGAGCGGTGCGGCGCGCACCTCCTCGAGCAGTTGCTTGATCATCGTCCCGATGCGCATCACCTTGGCGGGCTGCTCAACCAGATCGGTCAGGGAGCGCTCGTCGGCGTCGTCCTCCGCCACCGCCGTGATCCGCGGGTCGACGCCGCCGATGATCTCGATGCCGTCGTCGTCGTTGCGGGTACTCAATCCTTCACCATCCTTTGCGGACTAAGAGTGCGGCGCCGCGCCGATTCCGCGCCATTCGTAGATTCGGGCTCCACCGTTGTCGTAGATCAGCGCCCACGACTTCGATTTATCCAGTGAGACTAGTCCGTCGGGTACGGCGAAGCCCCGGACCGTCGGCGTGCTGGTGTAGACGTACCGAATATTGAGCGCTTTGATCGCCTCGACCACCCGCGGATCGGCATCGCCCTTGCGGGCGCCGGCCCAGAAGATGTACCGGTTGGGGCCGGGGCCCATCTGCTGCGGGTAGTCGTAATGGGTCCACAGCGGGTGCAGGTCGGCGACGGCGTACATCCACGCCGTGCCGTCGGTGTTGGCGTTGCCGATCACGGTGGTGTGCGCCCCGGGCAGCGTGGCCAGGTACGCCATGGCCATCAGGTCGCGTTGGTCGATCATCACGGAGTCGTACTTGTCGCCGAACAAGACCAGGTGCCGATAGAAGTAGTGCCGCGCGGTGAACACGGTTGTCACCAGCAGCAGGACCGCCGTGGCCGCGGTCCAGGCCGGCGCGGGCAAGGGTTTTAATCGGCGGTCGGCGACCCGCTTGGCCGCGGCAACCACCACCGTCACCACCAGGAATAGGGCGAGCCCCGCCATCGGCATGAGCAGCAGGGTGATTGCGGCCGAGATCCTGCGCGGGTCCTTGTAGAAGAACTCCCCGAACGCGCCGGCTATCGCCCCGACCGGGCCGCCGAGCGGCGTCCCCGCGTCGACGTCGACGACCACCAGCAACGCCCAGAGCGCCAGCGGCCACCAGATCCTCTTGTAGGCGAAGATGATCCCGCCGGCGATCGCCAGCGCCATGAGCCCGTACTGGTACGGGAAGTCGTTGAGGTGACGCGAATGCTGGAAGACGGCGTCCCACACCCCGCGCTTCTTGCTGAGCTTGGTCAGAAACGAGTGCCCGGCGATGATGTCTTCCTGTTGACGGACGCTGATGAACTGCGGCAGCAGAATCAGCCCGGTGGCCACGGTCACAGCGGCGAGCGTCGCCACGTCGGGAATCCGTCCCAGCACCGGATGCCACAACACATCCATCAGCCACCAGGCGACCAGGAACAGGACGACGATGAACCCGCCGGTCAGGTGGACGGACATCAGCCCGACGAACGCCAGCACCGCCAGCGGGATGCGATCGCGATGGCGCAGCGTGGAGGCGATCAGCACGAACGTCGGGACGGCGACACCGTAGGCGGCCAGGTTGGGCATCGCGGCGACGCCGAACTCGACGTAGGGCAGGGCGGTGAACGACACCGACAGCGCGGCGGCGGTCGCGGCCACGCCGGCGGTGCGCCATTCGCCCCAGTGGGGGCGCAGCAGCCGCCAGGTCAGCATCGCCGCGCTGGTCGGAAACAGCCACACCGAGGCCGCCACCGAGCTCAGCGTGTAGCCCGTGGTCGGGGCCGCTCCGGTGAGCTGACAGAACACCGCGGACAGGGCGTGAAACACCGACGGGTAGTACAGCGTCTGATGCGTCTCGACGTTGCGCAGCTCGCCCATGTGCGTCGACGACGCCTGCCCGGTGTCGAGGATGAACCGGATCTCGTTGGCATGCCACACGGCGTCCCAGGTACTCGGGATGGTCTGCCAGTGGGCGGCCAGGCCGCGATAGGCCGCCCACATGATCAGCAGCGCCCCGAGCAGCACCCCGGCCGCCACCATCAGCGCCGGCCAGCGGCCGATCCCGCGGGCCTCGGCCTCGGTGTCGCGGTACCGGCCGAGCAGCAGCTGCAGGACAACCATCACCAGGCACACGGCAACCAGCGTCGCCAGCGCGGTCCAGCCGTTCCAAGGGATTCCGACGGCGCCGAACGGAATGATCGCCAGCGCGACCGCGCCGTAGGTCAGCGCCGGGCCGACCGCGACAGCGATGGGCCAACTCAGCTGACTGATTCGCGCGATGATCGATCCGGGGGCTATCAGCAAGAACAATGCGATCAGCGTTCCGAACCAGAGGCCCACTCGACTAGTATGGCTGGCCGGGTGCCCTGCCTCGGGAAGCCACCGGTTGGCCGGAACGTCTGCAGCACCCGCTACGGTCACAGTTTCGCGGAAATGCGCAAGCTCTAAGGTGGCTGGCATGGCTTACGACGTCGCCCGGGTGCGCGGACTGCATCCGTCGCTGGGTGACGGGTGGGTGCACTTCGACGCGCCGACCGGGATGCTCATCCCCGATTCCGTCGCGACCACCGTTTCCACCGCCTTCCGGCGATCCAGTGCCACCACCGTGGGCGCGCATCCGTCGGCGCAGCGCAGCGCCGCCATCCTCGAGGCCGCGCGGGCGGCGGTCGCCGACCTGTTCAACGTGGACCCGGCCGGCGTCGTGCTGGGGGCCGACCGGGCGATCTTGCTCTCGGCGCTGGCTGAGGCGTCGTCGTCTCGGGCCGGACTGGGCTACGAGGTGATCGTCAGCCGCCTGGACGACGAAGCGAACATCGCCCCGTGGCTGCGCGCGGCGCACCGCTATGGCGCCAAGGTGAAGTGGGCCGAGATCGACATCGAGACCGGCGAGCTGCCGACCTGGCAGTGGGAGGGCCTGATCGGGAAGTCGACCAGGCTGGTGGCCGTCGCCTCCGCGTCCGCCGCGCTGGGCACCGTCACCGACCTGCGGGCGATGACCAAGCTGGTGCACGACGTCGGCGGGCTGGTGGTGGTCGATCATTCCGCCGCTGCGCCGTACCGGTTGCTCGACGTGAAGGAGACCGACGCCGACGTGGTCGCGGTGAACGCCCTGGCGTGGGGCGGCCCGCCGATCGGCGCGGTGGTGTTCCGTGACCCGGCGCTGCTGAGTTCGTTCGGCTCCATCTCCACCGATCCGAAGGCCACTGGCGCGGCGCGGCTCGAGATCGGCGCGCACCAGTTCGGTCTGCTGGCCGGGGTGGTCGCCAGCATCGAGTATCTGGCGGCGCTCGACGAGTCCGCCCGCGGCAGCCGGCGCGAGCGTCTGTCGGTGTCGATGCAATCGGCCGGCTTGTACATGAACCGGATCTTCGATTACCTCATGGTGGCGCTGCGCTCGCTGCCGCTGGTCATGGTGATCGGCCGTCCGGAGGTGCGGATACCGGTGGTCAGCTTCGCCCTGAACGGCGTGCCCGCCGAGCGGGTGGTGCAGCGGCTGGCAGACAACGGGATTCTGGCCGTCACGTGCGAGAACTCCCGCGCGCTCGACGTGTTGGGCGTCAACGACATCGGCGGCGCCGTCACCATCGGGCTGGCGCACTACTCGACGACGGCCGAGGTCGACCAGCTGGTGCGCGCCCTGGCGTCCCTCGGCTAGCCTCGCTTCCCTCCCGGGTTTCCTGCCGGGCTCGCGAGTGCGGCTACGGCTTTCCGTGTGCGCTCATGGCGCGAAATCCGCGGAAACGGCGCCCTCACAGCACACTCGAAGCCCTCAACGCACGCTCGACGGGCCGGGCTGGGTACCGCGACCGCCGGCTAGACCGTGAGCACGACCTTCCCGGTCACCTTGCTCGCGGTCAGCTGTTGATGTGCCTCCCCGGCCTGCTGGATGGGCAGGCGGGCGCCGATGATCGGGCGGACGCGGCCCTCGGCGATCATCGGCCACACCGACCCGATCACCGCCTGCACGATCTCCGTCTTGCTGTTGGGTCCGGTGACCGGCCGGGCGCGCAGCGTGGTGCCGATGACCCGGGCACGCTTCATCAACAGCTTGCCGATATTGAGCTCGCCCTTGATGCCACCCTGCATGCCGATGATGACCAGCTGCCCGTCGGTGGCCAGGGCGTCGATGTTGCGGTCCAGGTAGGCGGCGCCCATGATGTCGAAAATCACGTCGGCGCCGCCGCTTTCCCGGAGCCGCTCGACGAAGTCCTCGTCGCGGTAGTTGATCGTGATCTCGGCGCCCAGCTCGCGGCAGAATTCGAGCTTCTCCGCCGACCCGGCCGTGACGGCCACCCGCGCGCCCAGCGCGCGAGCGACCTGGATCGCGTGGGTCCCGATGCCGCTGGCGCCGCCGTGCATCAGCAGCAGCTGGCCCTTGCCCAAATGGGCCGTCAGCACCAGGTTCGACCACACCGTGCAGGCCACCTCCGGCAGCCCCGCGGCGTCGATGAGGTCGACACGAGAGGGAATCGGCATCACCTGACCGGCGGGCACGGCGACGTACTCGGCGTATCCGCCGCCGGCCAGCAGCGCGCAAACCTCTTGTCCCGCAGACCAATCAGTGACGCCCTCGCCGGCTTCGGCGACGACGCCGGACACCTCCATGCCGATGATTTCGCTGGTCCCCGGCGGGGGCGGATACTTGCCCGCCGCCTGCAGCACGTCCGCCCGGTTCACGCCGGCCGCGGCGACCTTGATCAGCACCTCGCCGGGCCCGGCGGACACGTCGGGCACCTCTTGCCAGGAGAGCTCATCGGGGGATTCGGCGACGATTGCGCGCATGGTGGCCACGCTACCGAGTCCCGCTACCCTTATCTGCGGTGGCGTGGCAGAGCGGCCTAATGCACTCGCCTTGAAAGCGAGAGACGGCTAACACCGTCCGGGGGTTCAAATCCCTCCGCCACCGCGCATGTCAGTCGTGGGCTAATGCAGCGTCGGCGCGTAGCGAAGCAGGGCACCGACACCGTTGGCCGGGGCGATCCGCTCGTCGGTGCGCACCAGCGCCGCGCCGACGGAGATCGCGAACACCGGCAGGGCCTCGTCGGCGCGCAGCGTCTTCGCCGGGGCCGCACCCTGTTCGGACAGCACGTTTTCGTTGGGGGCCACTGTCGTCAGGTCCGCGTCGGCGACGACGGTGGCGTCACCGATGTCACCGACGATCAACGTGTCGACCGCGCCCTGGCGCAGGGCCGAGCAGACCGCGTCCAGCCCCTCGGCGGCCAGCCCGGACTGCCGGCCCACCTCGGCGGTGAAACGCTCGGCGGCGGCGTCGATCACGTCCAGATGCCGCCGCAGGCACGAGGCTTCGATGGCCCGCTGCAACTCGTCGGCGTCATGGCCGCTGTGGCGCGCGCCGACCTGCAACTGCTCGGCGTGCCGGCTGATCCGCTCGGGCAGTTCGGCGAGCAGGTCCGACCGCGAGCTGACCTCGCCGACGATCAGGACGAGGTCGAGGTTCGCCGCGTCGGCGAGTTCCCCGATCCGGTCGGCCACCGCGCGCATGTTCTTGCGGGCGGCCTCGTCGGTGCGCAGCTGAGGATCCCCGTAACCGGCGGTTTCCGCCCCGCTCGCGTGGTGGACGGGGAACCCGCCACCGTCGACGGTCTCGGAGCGTAGCGCGCCGCCGACCTTGCGGGTGATGTCGGCGCCCGTGTGGTCGACCTCCACCAACAGATAGTCGGGTTGATGGAAGCCGTGCTCGACAATCGGCATGACGTAAGGCAATTCGGAGACCCGCACGATCTGCTGCGACGGTGGCCGCAGCAGGTGTTCGTTCAGCAGCACGCCGTCGGCGCCGGCCACAACGGCGCGGCCGCTGCGCCCGATCGGCGGCCGCAGGTCCATCACCGCGCGCCCGATCTCGTCGACCACCTCCTCGGCGGCGCCCCGCGTTTCGAGGTCCTCCTTCACCGCCCGCCACTTAAGCTCGAGCTGAGCCTCGGCGTCGTGGGTGTCATGCGAGTCGTCGAAGTAGACCGATGCGAACGGCCCTGAGGCGTCGAGCAACTTGCGGAAGCGGTCAGAGTCCATGCCCTTTCGGGTGCCCCGCCCATCGGGACGCAAACACTAGTAGCTGCGATCGCCTTCGCTGTTGTCGAAGAAGCGCCACTCGCCGTCGGCCTCGACCTCCATGCGCCAGCCCAGTTCGTTGCCCTCGACCGCCTCGTCGGCGAACCACGCGTGCGCTTTGTCGGCGCTTTCGATGTCCTTGGTCGCGACGACGTCGCCCTTGGGGTTGAGCACTCGGTAGGTAGCCATTCGGGCAGTGTTCCCACCCGGGGGCGCCCTCAATCGGTGGGGATTTCGGCGGTGATCGTGTCCAGCAAGGCGGTGTAGCGCTTCGCTTCCGGGTCACGTCCGGGTTTGCCGCTGCTGACGACGCCGGCCGCGAGACCCCGCGCCGGGTCGGCCCAGATCGCGATGTTGACCAGCCCGAGATTGCCGAATGCGTTGGGGGCGTTGCGGCCGAACGGTCCCCAACGGTCGGTCCCGAGGATGAAGCCGGTGCCCCACCGGGCGGGCTGCAGCCCCACCGCGAAATCCGGTCGCAGCCGCCGGCATTGCTTGATGGCGCCGTACATCGTCTCGGGGCTGATCACCCGGACCCCGTCGAGATTGCCTCCGCGACGCCAGATTTCGGCGAACCGCGACATCTCGTGCGCGGTCGAGACGGTGTTGGACGACGGGATGATGGTGGTGAGGAACAACGGCGTGTTCGTGATCGGAATCATCTCGTGCACGGTTCCGCCGATCGCCTTGCGGAAGATCTGGGCGACCACCGGC
Organism: Mycobacterium sp. E735; assembly: GCF_001666955.1. Classification (NCBI taxonomy): domain Bacteria; kingdom Bacillati; phylum Actinomycetota; class Actinomycetes; order Mycobacteriales; family Mycobacteriaceae; genus Mycobacterium; species Mycobacterium sp. E735. The sequence continues at coordinate 16,871 of NZ_LZIX01000052.1, forward strand.
GGCAACGGACGCCCGGTCGCGTGACTCGGCGCGACCAACGGCAGGTCTTCCTGGGAGACGCCGAAGTTGGTCCAGCGAAAACCGAGCGGGTCGAGAATCTCGGTGGCGAGGATCTCGCGAATCTCCTTGCCGGTGGCCGCAAAAACGAGCTCGCGCACCAGCGGGCCCCAGGTCAGCGCGTGATAGATGTGCACCAGGCCCGGCCGGTACAGCGGGCGCAGCTCGCCCAGCTTCTGCTGCGCGTACTCGTGGTCGTCGGCCCGTTTGACGTCGGGTTTGGCGCCGGTGGGGAACGGCAGCCCCGCGCTGTGCGTCATGACGTGCCGGATGGTGATGCGGTCCTTGCCGTGACTGGTGAACGTGGGGATGTAGTCGCACACCCGGTCGTCGAGGGAGAAGACACCGCGCTCCACGAGCATGTGGATCACGGTCGCCGCCATCCCCTTGGCCGCCGAGTACACGCAGAACGGCGTGTCGGGTGTCACGGGGATCTTTTCGGCGTCGGGCGGGTCGCTCGGGGCATTGCCCCAGCCGTGGCCGATCGCGCGGTTGAGCACGACGCGTCCGTGCCGGCGGATGCACAGCTGGATGGCGGGGTGAAGGCCGCCCTGGTACCAGTGCCGGGCGGCCGCCCAGATGCGGTCGACGGCGACGCTGTCGATTTCGGAGTGGTCTTCCTCACCGATCGCCGTCACGGCGTCCAAGTCAGCCGGGAGGCGGATCTTGCCGTCAGGTGTCGTCACCTCAGCGAGGGTACGTGCCTCACTCGCCGGTGAACTGCGGCGGCCGCTTCTCGAATGTCGCCGCGATGCCCTCGGTCAGGTCCTTCGAGGGCAGGAAGGCGGCGTTCCAGGCGGCGACGTAGCGCAGGCTCTCCGAGACCGCGGCGACGCGCTGCTGATCGAGAACGTCCTTGACGCCGTGGACGGTCAGCGGCGGGTTGGCCGCGATTTCCGCGGCGGTGGCGTGCGCCGCGGCCAGGGTCGCCTCGGGGTCGTCGTACACGTCGTTGACCAGGCCGATCTTCTCGGCCCGGGCTGCGTCGATGTCCTTACCGGTCAGCGCGAGTTCGCGCAGATGCCCGTCGCTCAGGATGTAGGGGAGGCGGGCCAGGCTGCCGACGTCGGCGACGATGGCCAGCTTGACCTCGCGCACCGAGAACTTGGCGTCGGCGCTCGCGTAGCGGATGTCGACCGCGGAGATCAGGTCGACCCCACCGCCGATGCACCAGCCGTGCACCGAGGCGATGGTCGGGGTGCGGCAATCCGCGACCGCGGTGATCGCGCCCTGCATCCGCTTGACCTCGCGATGGAAGACCGCTCGCGGGCCGGCCAGCGCGTCCCCGGACAGCAGCGGGGTGAACGAGCCGCCCATCGCGGGCACGTCCAGGCCGTAGCTGAAGTTCTTGCCCGAACCGGTCAGCACGATCGCGCGTACCTCGGGGTCGGCGTCGAGCGCCGCGAACAGCTCCGGCATCTCGGACCAGAACGCCGGGCCCATCGCGTTGCCCTTGCCCGGCCCGATCAGCGTCACCTGCGCGACGTTGTCTTTCGTCTCCACCGTGACGGATTCGTATGCTTGCGCCATATCGAGACCGTAGCGTGGCAAATATGGCTCCTGATTTGCGGCCCGGCCCCGATTCCCCGCCCACCGACGAACTGCACAGCGCCGAGGACACGTTGGGGGTGCTGCAGCGGGTGTTGCACACGATCGCGGCCGACGACCTGAGCCGCCAGACGCCGTGCGCGGAGTTCGACGTCGCGCGGCTGACCGGTCATCTGCTGGGCTCGATCACGGCGCTGGGCGGCATGGTCGACGCGGAGATTCCCGACCGCGACGAAAGCGATTCCGTGGAAGGGCAGGTGGTCACCGCGGCCCGGCCGACGCTGGACGCCTGGCACCGTCACGGCCTGGACGGGACGGTCCCGTTCGGCAAGGGCGAGATGCCCGCCAAGAACGCGTGTGCCGTCTTGTCGATCGAATTCCTGGTCCACGCCTGGGATTACGCCGTCGCCGTGGGACACGAGATCAACGCGCCCGAGCCTTTGTCCGAGTATGTCTTGGGGCTGGCGCGCGAGGTCATCAAGCCGGAGTTCCGCGGCGGCGCCGGGTTCGACGACCCGGTCGACGTGCCCGAGGATGCGGGCGCGCTCGAGCAGTTAGTCGCGTTCACCGGCCGCAACCCGGCCCGTTGACTCCTGGCTTGTGGGCCCTAAATGTGCGGCCAGCCGCACCTTGGTCGATGAATGTGCGGCCAGCCGCAAACTCGAAGGCCGAGCCGTTAGACCCGTTCGAGGTAGAAGTAGTAATAGCGGCCGTTGTCGCGGACGCCCTTGCCGTTCATGATGCCCATCACGGCGTCGTCGTCGATCTTCTTGAAGTGGTCGTGCACGGGCTGGCCGTCGTAAACCATGGTCGCGGTGACCTCACCGCGGAACTCTTCGAGCCACAGGCTGGCCTCGCCTTTGCCCATCTCCACGTTCGAGAACTTATTGCCGTCGGCGTCGAGGCAGACGAGCGGCTGAACGTCGCGGGCCGACTTGAACGTCTTGCCGAACCAGCCGGCCTTCTCCAGCTGGCCGTTCATCCGGTGACCGGTGCGGAACTCGCCGCCCTTCCACTCGCCCAGCATCCCGTCGATCGTCGCCGGCTCGAGGCCGGCCCAGAAGTCGTCGAGCTCGGTGTCGGGAATCTCGCCGCCGCGCTCCTTGAACTCGGTGAACAGTTTGCGCGCCAAGTCCAATGGACCACTCCTTACGGTTCGATGCGGGAAATCCACTCGCAGGCGAATTGCAACAGGACGTCATTCTCCTCCACCGCGCCGATGGTGACGCGCACCCCCTCGCCCGCGAACGGCCGCACCACCAGGCGCGCGTCGGCGGCCTGCTCGGTGAAGTCCGCGGTCCGGGCGCCCAGCGGCAGCCAGACGAAGTTGGCCTGCGACGTCGGCAGCGTGAACCCGGCGTCGCGCAGCGCCGCGCTGACGCGGGTGCGCTCGGCGACCAGCGCGTCGGTGCGGGCCGCCAGTTCGCCGGCTGCCTCCAGCGAGGCGATCGCCGCCGCCTGTCCGACGTTGGTCACGGCGAACGGCATGACGACCTTGTCCAGCGCGGTGATCAGGTCGGGGTGGCCGACCGCGTACCCGACGCGCAGGCCCGCCAGTCCGTAGGCCTTCGAAAACGTCCGCAGCACAACGACATTGCTGCGGGACAGGGCCAGCTCCAAGCTATTGGGCAGCATGCCGTCGCGGATGTATTCGACGTAGGCCTCGTCGATGGCGATCAGGATGTGCGGGGGCACAGCCTCGACGAAGCGGGCCAGGTCGCCGGGGTCGACGACCGTCGATGTCGGATTGTTCGGGTTGCACACGAAGATCAGCCGGGTGCGGTCGGTGATCGCGGCGAGCATCACGTCGAGGTCGTGGGTGTGGTCGGTCAGCGGCACCTTGACCGCCGTCGCACCGGACACCTGAACGATCGGCAGGTAGCACTCGAAGCTGCGCCAGCCCATCATCACCTCGTCGCCGGCGGCGGCGGTGATTTGCACCAGCTGCTGGCACAGGGTGACCGAACCGCTGCCGACCGCAATGTGCTCGGGCGCGACGTCGGATCCCAGGTGCATGGCCAACGCGGCCTTGAGGTCCACACAGGCGTTGTCCGGGTAGCGGTTGACGACGGCAACCGCGCGCTCGATCGCCGCGTGCACGCTGGGCAGCGGGCCGTGCACGGTCTCGTTGCTGGCCAGTTTGATGGAGCCGGGCACGTTCTTGCCGGGCACATAGACTGGCAGTCCGGCCAGTTCGGGACGCAAGCGAGCAGTCACTTCGACAGTTTATGTCGCAAATGTGTACGCTATGGCCGGTTCCGCGAGACCGGGAAGGGGTCGGGTACCCTCAAACAGTCCAAGGGAGGCGTGCCAGAGCGGCCGAATGGGGCTCACTGCTAATGAGTTGTCCCCCTCAAAGGGGACCGGAGGTTCAAATCCTCTCGCCTCCGCCAAGGAACACGACGCAAGACAATTGAAGACTGGCGCCCGTAGCTCAACGGATAGAGCATCTGACTACGGATCAGAAGGTTAGGGGTTCGAATCCCTTCGGGCGCGCTCTTGAAACATCGGTTCGGCTGCCTCATCTGCTTAAGTCGACGGTGTGACGTCCTACGTGCGCCTTGTCCGTGACACCGTCGCGGTGCGGCTCCTAATCGCGGTGCTCGCCGGAACGGCGGTCGCCGTCGCGATCGGTGAGGCCGTCGGGTGGAGGTTCGCCCTCCTCGGCTGGGTGGTCGCCTCAGCGGTTTACGTCGCGTGGAGCTGGCTGATCATCGCCCCGATGGATGCCGAACGCACGGCTCGGCATGCCACCCGCGAGGATGCGACGCGGTTGCTGGCAGACGTGGTCGTCGTCTCCGCGAGCCTGGGAAGTCTCGGAGGGGTCGGATACGTCGTCGCCGCGGGCACGCATTCGGGCGGCGAGTCCCTCGCGGCGGCCGGCGTCGGCGTGCTGGCCGTGGCGGCGTCGTGGTTCGCCGTGCACACGCTCTTCACCGCGCATTACGCGCGCCTCTACTACTCAGACGAGGTGGGCGGCATCGATTTTCACGACGCACACCCGCCGCGCTACCTCGACTTCGCCTACGTCGCGTTCACGGTCGGCATGACCTTTCAGGTTTCCGACACCGAGATCAACGCCTCTCGGGTGCGGGTAACCGTCTTGCGCCATGCGCTGCTGTCGTACCTCTTCGGCGCGGTAATCCTGGCGGTCACCATCAACCTGGTCGCCGGGTTGAGCGCCAAACTATGACGAGGGCTCGCCGCTAGCGCCCGCCGAACGGACCCCCGAAGGGGCCGCGGCGCGGCGGTACGGTCACGGTCTGCGTGACGGTGCTGGTCTCGGTGCTCGGCGACACCGTGACCGTGCTCGGCGGCTCCGTCGTCGTGGGCGTGGGGGTGTCGGTGCTCGGTGGCGGCGCCGTCTCGGTGACGGTCTCGGTCGGCGCGCCACCGCCGCCACCTCCGCCACCGCCGTGGTGCCGGGGCGGCTCTGTCGTCGTGGTGGGCACGGTGGTGGACGGAATGGTGGTCGTCGTGGTCGTGGTCGTGGTCGTCGTCGCGGGGCTGTGCGCGGGCGAACCGCCGACCAGCTTGACCACTGCGAACGCCACCAGGGCCAGCATGATCACCCCGATCGCGCCCGCCGCTACCAGCGCCGCCGGACGGCGATACCACGGCGTCGGCGGCTCGGGCTCGGGCGCCGGCTCGTCGTAATACCCGCCATACCGCGCGGCCTGGGTGGGCTCGGAGTAGTAGTCGGGTTCCTCGGGATAGGGCGGCACGAAGGGTGATGTTAGTGGATTAGCGCTCACCCTCGATGAGGCCCAGCGCGCGCTCGAACAGGTGGACCGTGGCGGCGTGCAACTGGTCGCCGACCTCTTTTTCGGCCTTGCCCGCGCAGGCCCGCGCGAGCGTCCCCTCGATGACGATGCCCAGCTTGAAGCAGGCCAGCACGGTGTACCAGGTGATATGCGACAGGTCGCGGGTGGTGTTGGCCGCGTAGCGCTCGAACAGCTCGCCGGTGCTGGCCAACCCGCCCTGGCCGCCCAGGGCGTGGCTGAACACGCTGGACCCATCGGGCTGGCGCCACGTGGCCAGCAGCCAGCCCAGGTCCAGCAGCGGGTCGCCGATCGTGCACATCTCCCAGTCGACGATCGCCACCACGTCCGGCCCGGTGTTGGAGAACATCACGTTGGCGGCGTGGTAGTCGCCGTGCATGATGCCCGGCGTCCAGGTGGTCGGCCGGTGGCGTTCCAGCCAGCCGGCAACGTCGTCGATCCCGGGGATGTCGGGCCCCGGATAGCCGTCGTACTCGCTGTAGGAGTCCAGCTCGGAAAGCCAGCGCGGCACCTGCCGTTCGAGGAAGCCCTCTGGCTTGCCGAAATCGGCCAGGCCCACCGCGACGTGATCGACGGCGCCCAACCGGGCCAGCGCATCGGCCATCGAGAGGCCCATGCCGTGGCGTACGGCCGGATCGCCCGCATGCAGGGGTGGCAGTCCTTCGCCGGCGTTGAAGCCGTCGACCGGGTCCATCAGGTAGAAGACGGCATCACCCAGCACGCCGGTGTCCTCGCAGGCGGCGATCAGGTGCGGGTGCGGGACATCGGAACCGGCCAGCGCGGCAAGCACTTTCGTCTCCCGCAGGATCACGCTGTTGCTGCGCGGACGCAGGTGGCGCGGCCCGCGCCGCAGCACGTAAGGGCGCCCGGCCCGGGTGAACCGCAGCATGACGTTCTGCGTGCCGCCGGTGACGGGGGAGACGTCCTCCAACGGGCCCTCGCCGAGTTCCTGTTCGGACATCCACGCCGCTACGGCGTCCAGGCTCACGCCATCCACGCGCGGCCCTTACCGATCGGGGCGAACACTTCCGTCATGCCAGCGCTCCTCTGCGACCCTGTGGGGCGTCTGGGAAAAAGCCTAGGTGACCGTTTGCAAGCGGCTTCGGGCGGCGCGGGCTGGAACAATAGTGTGCGCAACTAACTGACTCCCCCTTGGAAGGGAACTGGCGATGCCGCGTACCGACAACGATTCCTGGGACATCACCCAAAGCGTGGGAGCCACCGCGCTGGGCGTCGCCGCGGCGCGGGCCGCCGAGACCGAGAGCGCAGACCCGCTCATCGACGACCCGTTCGCGCGCGTGTTCGTGGACGCCGCGGGCGAGGGAATGTGGAGCATCTACGCCGATCCCAAGCTATTGGCAAAGGCCGTTGAACTCGAGCCGGAGGTGCGCTCGCGCATCCAGCTGATGATCGACTTCATGGCCACGCGGACAGCGTTTTTCGACGAGTTCTTCCTGGGCGCGGCCAACTCCGGTGTGCGGCAGGTGGTGATTTTGGCCGCCGGCCTGGATGCCCGCACCTGGCGGTTGCCCTGGCCCGACGGCACCGTCGTCTACGAGCTGGACCAGCCCAAGGTCCTGGAATTCAAGTCCAACACCCTGCGCGAGCACGGGGCCGAGCCGAAGGCGCGGCTGGTGAACGTGGCGATCGATCTGCGGCAGGACTGGCCGAAGGCGCTGCAGGAAGCGGGCTTTGACCCGTCGAGGCCGGCCGCGTGGTCGGCCGAGGGCCTCGTGCGCTACCTGCCGGCGCAGGCCCAGGACCTGTTGTTCGAGCGCATTCATGCGTTGAGTGCGGCCGGAAGCTGGCTGGCCTCCAACGTCCCGGCTGCCGGTTTCACCGAACCCGAGGTCGTCCGGCGTCAGCGCGAGGACATGCAGCGGATGCGGGCCGCGGCCGCCAAACTGGTGGACTCCGAGATCACCGACTTCGACGACCTCTGGTACGCCGAAGAGCGCACCCCGGTCGATGGGTGGCTGCGCGAGCACGGCTGGGAGGTCAGCACCGCGACGTTCGCCGAGTTGATGGCCCGCTATAACCGGAGCATTCCGCACGACGCAGAGGCCACGATGCCGCCCACGCTCTACGTTTCCGCGCAGCGGCGCTGATCGTCAGGGCGCTCGACCGCTGAATCGCTCACGCCCGCAAGGCCGCTACGCTCGCCGGTGTGGTTGACCGACCCGCACGAGTGGGCGACGTGCACGAGATCGCCGGATCGATGCCGCACGTCCAGCGCCTGGAGGGGCCGAAGGGCAACGCCATCTATCAGGTCGGCGGCAAGTCATTCGTGTTCTTCCGGACGCCGCAGCCCGACGCCACCGATCCGGACACCGGTGAGCGCTATGCCGACGTGATCATGCTCTGGGTGGAGTCGGAGAGCGACAAGCTGGCGCTGACCCAGGATCCCGATTCCCCGTTCTTCACCACCGACCATTTCGACGGGCATCCGTCGGTGCTGGTGCGGGCTGCCCGATTGCCGGAAATTGGCAAGACGGAACTGGCCGAGCTGATCCAGGATGCGTGGCTTTCCCGCGCGTCGAAGAGGCGGGCCTCGGCATGGCTCGCCGGGCGTTAGTGCGGCGGGCTCCGCTGGCGCACCGCCGAATTCGCCCACGCGGAATGTTTAGACACAAGTCGAATGGGTAACTATCGTCCACGAGAAATTTTTCTCGACCACATTGGAGGTCACCATGCGTGGCAGCGGAATCATCGGCACGATTGCCCTGGTATGGCTGCTCATCGGGGTTTTTGCGGCATGGCAACGCGATTACTTCAAGGGTGACTCAACCAGTTGTGTCACGGCGGGAAACATCGCGTTGACCGTCATCGCGGGGCCTTTGAATTACGGGGGCGTCAACCCGAAAGTCAAGGACTGCCATGTTCCGCAGCCCAGTTCAATGCCTGCTGTCCTAGTGCCCCTTACCTAAAGGAGTCGTCATGATTGTCCTCGGCGTAATCCTGCTTATTCTCGGCTTTGTATTCAGCATCCCATTGCTGTGGGAGATCGGCGTCGTCGTGCTCGTCATCGGCGCAGTGTTGTGGATCATGGGCTCGATTGGCCGCCCGGTCGCCGGCCGGCGCTACTGGTATTAGCCACTTCGCCGGGAAACGGGATCGCGCGACTGCCGAGCAGTCGCGCGATCCCGTTCACAGGGCACACAAAGCTAGGCCATAGCGGCGGCTCAGCGCGGTGCGCATACTGGAACCTGTGACTCAGCCGCGAGCCTCCGTCGAGCGGGTCGTTATGTGTCGTGCCGATGGCAATCCGATCAATGTGTTGGTCGTGGACGACGAGTCGGTGCTGGCCGAGATGGTCTCGATGGCGTTGCGCTACGAGGGCTGGAACATCGCGACGGCCGGCGACGGGGCATCGGCTATCGCCGCCGCCCGTGCCCAGCGCCCGGACGTGGTCGTGCTCGATGTGATGCTTCCCGACATGAGCGGGCTCGACGTCCTACACAAGCTGCGCGAGGAAAACCCCCAGCTGCCGGTGTTGCTGTTGACGGCCAAGGACGCCGTGGAGGACCGCATCGCGGGGTTGACCGCCGGCGGCGACGACTATGTCACCAAACCGTTCAGCATCGAAGAAGTGGTGCTGCGCCTGCGGGCCCTGCTGCGGCGCACCGGGGTGACGACGCTGGACAGCGGCGCGCAACTGGTGGTCGGCGATCTGGTCCTCGACGAGGACAGCCACGAGGTCACCCGCGGCGGCGAGCCGATCTCGTTGACCTCCACCGAGTTCGAGTTGCTGCGGTTCATGATGCGCAACTCCAAGCGGGTGCTCAGCAAGGCCCAGATCCTCGACCGGGTGTGGAGTTATGACTTCGGCGGCCGGTCCAACATCGTCGAGCTGTACATCTCGTATCTGCGCAAGAAGATCGACAGCGGTCGCGAGCCCATGATCCACACGCTGCGTGGCGCGGGTTATGTCCTCAAGCCCGCGCGCTAGGAGCGATCGCGAGCGCGGCGAAGCCGGGCGAAGCGGGTCGCGACCGTTGGCTGGGAGCGATCGCGAGCGCGGCGAAGCCGGGCGAAGCGGGTCGCGACGGTTGTTCAGCAGCGGGTCGCGACCGTTGGCCAGTTCACGGCGGGCCTGGTCCCTGCGGCTGCGGCTGCTGGTCGGGCAGATCGTCGTGTTGGCCATCGTGTGCGTCGGCATCACTGCGGTGACCGAGCTGGCGCTCAATCACCACCTGGTGAAGCAGCTCGACGGACAACTCGCCGGCACGTCTTTCCGCTCGGCGCTGATGTACCCCGAGCCGAACCGCCCGCGGCACGAACACTCTTACTACCCGCGGCCGGGTCCTGGCCCGCGGTTTCTGGACGCCCCCGGTCAGCCGGCGGGCATGGTGGCCGCGGTGGTCAACCACGGCAAAACCGTCGACGCCGGCTACCTCACCAGCAGCGGCACCCGGGCCGCGCTGAGCCCGGCCGCCCAGTCTCAGTTGGAGCAGATCGCGGGCAGCCGCGCTCCGGTCACCCTGAACCTGGACGGGCTCGGCCGGTATCGGGTGGTCGCCGCCCCGAGCCGCAACGGGGGTGACACCATCGTGACCGGCCTCTCGATGGCCAACGTCGACGCCACTTTGATCCGGATGCTGATCATTTTCGCGATCGTCACCGCGGTCGCGCTGGCCGCCGCGACGATCGCCGGGGTCATCATCATCCGGCGGGCGCTGGCGCCGTTGCGCCGGGTCGCGCAGACCGCTAGCCGGGTGGCCGACCTGCCGCTGGATCGCGGTGAGGTCGAGCTGCCGCTCCGCGTGCGTGAATCCGACGCGAACCCGTACACCGAGGTGGGCCAGCTGGGGTCAGCCCTCAACCGGATGCTCGATCACATTGCGGCCGCCTTGTCGGCCCGGCAGGCCAGCGAGACCCGTGTCCGCCAGTTCGTCGCCGATGCCAGCCACGAACTGCGCACGCCGCTCGCCGCGATCCGCGGCTACACCGAACTCACCCAGCGGATGGGCGACGACCGGGAGGCGGTGGCGCACGCGATGAGCCGGGTGGCCTCCGAGACGGAACGGATGACGCGACTGGTCGAGGACCTGCTGCTGCTGGCCCGGCTGGACTCCGGCAGGCCGCTGGAACGCGAACCGGTCGATCTGTCGCGGGTGGCGGTCGACGCCGTCAACGACGCGCATGTCGCCGGACCGGACCATCAGTGGGAACTCGACCTGCCCGAGGAACCCGTGATCATCACCGGCGATGCGGCCCGCCTGCACCAGGTGCTGGCGAACCTGCTCGCCAACGCCCGCCTGCACACCGGCGCGGGCACCGTCGTGACAACGCGGTTGAGCACCGAGCCGGCGCACACCGTGCTGCGGGTCATCGACAACGGCCCCGGGATCCCGGCGGCGCTTCAATCCGAAGTGTTCGAGCGCTTCGCCCGCGGCGACACCTCGCGGTCCCGCAAGGGCGGAAGCACCGGGCTGGGCCTGGCGATCGTGTCCGCGGTGGTCAAGGCGCACAACGGGACTATCACCGTGGACAGCTCACCCGGCCATACCGAGTTCACGGTGCGGTTGCCACTCAACGGGTGGCAACCGCCCGCATCCTCGATTAGCTAGAGCAGTTGACGTCGATTTCGAACGGCTTGTTCACCGGCTGCATCGGGTTGGCCATGTCGACGCCGGTGGCCGTGCCGGTGATCTTGTAGCTGTTGCCGTTCTTCTCGGCCGAGGCGTTACCCTGGCCGGTCCCGGAGGTGTAGCCGAGCGTCACACCGTTGACGTTGCCCAGTCCAACCGACTTCACCTGGGGCGGGTTGGCGTCAGTGAGCACGGCGGCGATTCCGGTCGCGGCACCACCGATGGCGATGTTGACGTTGCCGCCGGCGGTCGTGCACACCACCGAGCCGCTCACGTTCTGGTCCTTGCCGTCGATGAGGACCTTGGTTCCGCTGGCAGCGCCCGCCGAGGTGTTCACCGCGGAGCTGGTGCCAGAACCGCCTGAACTCGACTTATTGCTGGAACAGCCGGAAATGCCGGCGGCCAGAATTGCTGCTCCGGCCACCGCGACCATCAGTCCACGCTTCACGTGTTCTCCTTTGCCCGAAAGTTGCGACCCTCGGCATTGAGGGCCGTGTGGGCAGTATGAGGGTTAACTGGACCGAAGATCTAGAGTTCCGGGTAATTGTTTCTGTGTTCGTTAGTCACTTGACAAGAACCTCTAGTACGGAATGGCGCGCCAATGGCAATGTATTGGCGTGCAGCGCAAACCCCCCACCGCAGTCATCGAGGCGGCGCATCGCGCACACGCCCTGCCATTCGATGACGACACCGACTTTCACAACGCCGACCGCGGATTCATCGCCGCCCTGTCCCCGTGCGTCATCAAGGCGGCCGACGGCCGCGTGGTGTGGGACAACGACGCCTACTCGTTCCTCGGCGGCGCGGCGCCGACATCGGTGCATCCCAGTCTCTGGCGGCAGTCGACGCTGGCCGCCAAACAGGGACTCTACGAAGTGGTTCCGGGGATCTATCAGGTCCGTGGTCTCGACATCTCGAATGTCACGTTGGTCGAGACCGACACCGGGATCATCGTCATCGACCCGCTGGTGTCCACCGAGGTCGCCGCGGCCGCGCTGGCGCTGTATCGCACCCACCGCGGGGGCGACCGGCCCGTCGTCGCGGTGATCTACACCCACAGCCATGTCGACCACTTCGGCGGCGTGCTGGGCGTCACCTCGCAGGCGGACGTGGACGCCGGCGCCGTGGCCGTGTTGGCGCCGGACGGTTTTGTCGAGCATGCGGTGCAGGAGAACGTGTACGCCGGCCCGGCCATGACGCGGCGGGCGACGTACATGTACGGCAGCATGCTGCCCCGCGGTCCGCGCGACCAGGTGGGCTGCGGGCTGGGCCAGGCCCCGTCGACCGGCGAAGTGGCGATCATCGTGCCGACCATCGACATTCGCGAGACCGGTGAGACGCACACCATCGACGGGGTGGAGATCGAGTTTCAGATGGCGCCCGGCACCGAGGCGCCGGCCGAAATGCATTTCTACTTCCCGCGGTTCCGCGCGCTGTGCATGGCGGAGAACGCCACCCACAACCTGCACAACCTGTTGACCCTGCGGGGAGCACTGGTGCGCGATCCGCACGCCTGGTCCGGCTATCTCACCGAGGCGATCGACACCTTCGCCGACCGCGCCGACGTGGTGTTCGCCTCCCATCACTGGCCGACCTGGGGCAGGGACAGCATCGTCGAGTTCCTGTCGCTGCAGCGCGACATGTACGCCTATCTGCACGACCAGACGCTGCGGCTGCTCAACCAGGGCTACACCGGGATCGAGATCGCCGAGATGTTCCGGATGCCGCCGGCGCTCGAACGTGCGTGGCACACCCACGGCTATTACGGGTCGGTCAGCCACAACGTGAAGGCCGTGTATCAGCGCTACATGGGCTGGTTCGACGGCAACCCGGCGCGGTTGTGGCCGCATCCCCCGGAGGCGCTCGCGCCGCGCTACGTCGAGGCGATCGGTGGGATCGACCGGGTTGTCGGCCTGGCCCAGTCAGCCTTTGACTCCGGCGACTTCCGTTGGGCGGCAACGCTACTGGATCATGCGATCTTCACCGACAGCGCACACGAGGGCGCCCGCACGCTTTACGCCGACACCCTCGAGCAGCTGGCCTATGGGGCCGAGAACGCGACGTGGCGCAACTTCTTCCTCAGTGGCGCAACGGAATTGCGGGGCGGTAACTTCGGCACCGCGGCGCAGGTCGCCTCGCCCACCATGCTCTCCCAGTTGACGCCCGAGCAGATCTTCGACAGCCTCGCGATCCGGGTCGACGGCCCGCGCAGCTGGGATCTCGACCTCGCCATCGATCTCGCCTTCGCCGATCTTGCCACCAACTACCGGCTCACCCTGCGCAACGGCGTGCTGGTCTACCGCAAAGTGGCGGCCGATCCGGCGACGGCATCGGTCACGGTTCAACTGGACAGCAAGTTTCGGCTGCTGTCCGCGGCGATGGGTGATTTCTCCTCGCCCGGGTTGCAGATATCCGGCAACCAGGCAGCGCTCCAGGCCCTGCTCGGTGTGCTCGATCAGCCCGACCCGAGCTTCGACATCGTCACGCCGTGACAAGTCAGATGTCGATGACGACCTTGCCCAACACCTTCCGGTCGGCCACATGCCGCAACGCCGCCGCCGTTTCGGCCAGCGGGAACCGTGCTCCGATGTACGGCCGGATCGTGCCGGCGGCGAACATCTCCGATAGTTCGCGCAAGTCCCGGGCGGACTCCTCGGGGTGGTCGGTCGCGAAGGTGCGGATCTCCATGCCGCGGACGCAGATGTCCTTGAGCAGAACGAGGTTCAGCGGGATCGCCGGGATCGTCCCCGCGGCGTAGCCCAGGGTGACGAAGGTGCCGCCACGCGCCAGCCCGCGCAGCGCCGGCTCCGCGTACGGCCCGCCGACGGGGTCGAGCACCGCCCGGGCGCTGTCGCCGGTCAACTCGCGGATGCGCGACTTGAGGTCCTCCCGGTCGTAGTCGACGGTCGCCTCGGCGCCGCGACGCCGGCACAGCTCGAGTTTCTCGGGGCTCGATGCGGCGGCCAGCACCCGTGCCTTCATGGCGACGGCCAGGTCCACCGCGGCCAGCCCGACGCCGCCCGCGGCGCCCAGCACGACGACCCAATCCCCTTCTGTCACCGCGGCGGTCGAGCGCAGCGCGTGATAGGCGGTGCGGTAGGTCACCCCGAAGGCGGCGGCCGACCCGAAGTCGACGTCCTCGGGGATCAGCGCGGCCTGGTTCGCGTCCAGCAGCGCCTGTTCGGCGAACGCCCCAAAAGTGGTGCCGGACACCCGCTGTCCAGGCTCGAAACGGGCGCCCGCACCGGCGGCGATCACCTCGCCGGCGACCTCATTGCCCGGGATGAACGGCGGCGGAATCTTGACCTGATACTTGCCGGCGATGAACAGCACGTCGGGGAAGTTGACCGCCGCGGCGTGCACCCGCACCAGCAGCTGCCCGGGGCCTGGCACCGGCTCGTCCACGTCCTCGAGTACCAGATCTTCCGGAGTGCCGTAGGAACGACAGACAACGGCGCGCATCAAACCCCCAGACCGCGTAGGCAGAACTCCACCAGGTGTGCAATGTCGGGCGGACCCGGCCGGTCGCCTGACCCCAGGTAGCGGCGCATCGTCGCGACGGTGCAGCTGAACACGGCCTCGACATCGCGCTCGACATCCTTGCTGCCCAGCGCCGCAACGGGTTCGACGAGGAGATCCCGCAGCGGCCGCATCATCTCCTGATCCGCCGCGCGCCAGTTCGCACCGGCCGACATCTGGCCGGCGGCCGCCCGGCTCATGCTGATCAGCTGCGGGTCGGCCACCTGCGCGAGCGTGCCCTCGATCCAGCGGGCGACCTGGTCGCGGGGCTCGCGCTCCTTGGCCATCTGGTGCTCGAGGTAGGACACGACGATGGCGACCCCGCGCTCCATGACGGCCAGGATCAGGTCGTCCTTGCCGGCGAAATAGCGGTAGAACGCCTTGTTCGACGAGCCGGCCTCGGCGACGATGTCACTCACCCGCGGCGGTTCGGGCGCAACCCGTTCCATGACGCGGACGGCGGCGGCCAGGATCCGCTCCACCTCTTCGGTCGCCTCCCGCTGCCGCTCGTCGAGCGCCCGCTCGACGGCCGCCGTCACCCTGCTGCTCACGGCTTATCGGGCAGCGCCGGAACCCGATCGATCCGGTCGCCGTACTTGGTGCGCGCGGCCTCCCGGCGGATGTCGAGCAGTTCGCTCGGCCACTCAGCGTCCTCGGCCTCGTATCCCTTGAGTAGCAGCCGGGCCAGGTTGACCTTGTGGGCTTCGGTCGGTCCGTCTGCCAGGCCCAGTGCCACCCCGCCGAGCAGCACGTTGACCAGTGGCAGCTGATCGGTGGTGCCGAGTGCACCGTGCACCTGGATCGCGCGCAGCCCAATCGATTTCAGCACTTGCGACGCCAGGATCTTGCAGGCGCCGATTTCGGCGCGGGCCGCGTGCTCCCCGGCGGTGTCGATAAGCCATGCCGCGTGCAGCACCGCCAGCCGGAAGGGCATCAGCTCGGTGTAGGAGTCGGCGATGAACGCCTGCACCAATTGCTTGTCCGCCAGCGAACTGCCCTGGGTGAAGCGGCTTTTCGCGCGCCGGGCCATCATCTCCACCGCCCGTTGGGCGACCCCGATCGAGCGCATCGCGTGATGCAGCCGCCCGCCGGCCAGCCGGGTCTGCAGGATCATGAAGCCCTGACCGGGTTCGCCCAGCATCGCGTCCGCCGGCACCCGCACCCCGTCGTAGTGGACCAGCGAGTGCCCGGGCTCGTGCGGTAGCGCGCCGACCAGGTGATGGGTGGCCTCGATGGTGAGGCCTTCGGTGTCGGCGGGTACCAGGAACGTCGAGGCGCCGCGGTGCACGGGCACGTCCGGGTCGGTGATCGCGACGACGATGAAGAAGGAGGCGACGGAGGCGTTGGAAGAGAAGTACTTTCGACCGGTGATCACCCAGTCGTCGCCGTCGCGGAAGGCGCGGGTCCGGAAGACGCGCGGATCCGCGCCGCCCTGCGGCTCGGTCATCGAGAAGCACGAGAAGATCTCCCCGGACAGCAGCCCGGCGAGGTAGCGGTCCTTTTGGCCCTGGGTTCCGAAGCGGGCGATGATCTCGGCGTTGCCGGTATCGGGCGCCTGCGTGCCGAACACGATCGGCGCCCACGGGCTGCGGCCCAGAATCTCGTTGATCAAGGTCAGCTTGACCGCGCCGAATCCCTGCCCGCCCAGTTCGGGGCCCAGATGCGGCGCCCACAGGCCTTGGTCGCGAACCTGCTGCTTGAGCGGATCGACGATGCGGCGGCGCTCGTCGTCGAGCGGCAGGAACTCGCAGCCGGGGAAGAGCACCTCGAGGGGTTCCACCTCGTGGCGGACGAACTCTCGGACCCAGTCGATTTTCTCCTGAAACTCCGGTTCGGTGGAGAAGTCCCAAGACATTCGAATCTCCTACTCTCTCATCGGCGGCGACCCGCCGGACTCGGCGGCGCCGCGCTCGCGATCGCCGCGCTCATCGGCGGCGACCCGCCGCGCCCGGCGGCGCCGCGCTCGCGATCGCCGCGCGTTAGGGAATTCCACCGTCGGCGCGCAGGATCGAGCCGGTGGTGAAGCTGGACGCGTCGGACGCCAGAAACAAAGCGGCACCGACGATTTCGCCCGGATCTCCGGCGCGCTGCAGCGCGAGGTGCCCGAACGGCTTGCCGGGCGCCGCGTCGAGGTTCCACGCCTTGCTCACGTCGGTCAGGAACGGGCCGGCCATCAGGGTGTTGACCCGCACCGACGGCCCGAACGCCTTCGCCAGCGCCTCGGTCATGGCGTTGAGCCCGGCCTTGGCTGCGGCGTAGGGGACGATGTCGGGCGTCGGTCGCAACGAGCCGGCCGTGCTCACGTTGATGATCGACCCGCGGCCGGCCGCCACCATCCGCTCGCCCACCAAGGCCGACAACCGGAACGGGCCCTTGAGGTTCAGGTTGACCACCGCGTCGAACAGTTTCTCGGTGACGTCGGTCAGCTTGTCGTACAGCGGTGACATGCCGGCGTTGTTGATCAGCGTGTCGACCTTGCCGAACCGGTCGTAGGTTGCCTCGACCAATCCGTCGAGCTGATCCCAGCGACCGACGTGGACCTGATACGGCAGGGCCGAGCGCCCGGTTTCGGCCTCGATTTCCTTGGCCGTGGCCATGCAGTTGTCCATGTTGCGGCTCGCGACCACGACGTCGGCGCCGCAGCGGGCCGCCGCGAAGGCCATCTCGCGCCCCAGCCCGCGACTACCGCCGGTGACCAGCACGACCCGATCGGTGAGATCGAAAAGCCGTTCGGCGTAACCCATTTCAGCTGCCCCCGGACGGCAGTGACCGCGCGAGGTCGGCGGCTGTGGCGATCAGTTGCGGGATCATCGCCCCGAAGGCGTCCTGGATCTTGGGATCGACCTTCCCGGTGCGCACCCCCGCAGCGTAAGTCTTTTCCAGCACGATGCCGAGTTTCCAGTTGGCCAGTACCAGGTAATAGTCGATGTTGTCGGTGGACAGGCCGCTGATCGCCTCGTAGTGCCCCAACAACTCGCTGCGCGTGGGCATGCCGGCCATGTCCAAATAGAACCCGTCGGCCCGGGGCTCTTCGCCGTCGTAGCCCAGCAGGCACCACGCCAGATCGAGCAGCGGGTCGCCGACGGTGGTCATCTCCCAGTCCACGATCGCGGCCAGTCGCGCCGGCTCCCCGTGCGCGAACATCACGTTGGCGAACTGGTAGTCGCCGTGCATGATTCCCGGCCGGTAGTGCGAGGGCCGGTTGTTGCGCAGCCAGTCGGCGGCCTCGTCGAGCCCGGGAAGGTCGCGCACCTTGTACGCGTCGAGGAAGGTCAGCCAGCGATCGACCTGCCGCTCGTGGAACCCGTCCGGCCGACCGAAGCCGTCGAGGCCCTGGGCCCGCCAGTCCACCCGGCCCAGCTTGGCGGCGCCCTCGACCAACTGGAAGGCCAGGCCGCGCCGGGCCGTCAAGTCGGTGTCGAACGGCGGCTGCCAGCCGCCGTCCATCGGACTCCACCCATCGATGGCCTGCATGACGTAGAACGGCATGCCCAGCACGGTGCCGGTCTCGTCGGCGGCGATCAGCGCCGCGTGCGGGACGTCGGTGCCGGACAGCGCTCGCACCAAGCGGATCTCGCGGAGCAAGCCGTCGATGCGGGCGGCGTCGGCGCGGGTGCCTGGCATCCGCAACACCATCCGCTGGCCACCGCGGACGAGTAGGCACAGAGTGTTCTGGGAACCGCCCTTCAGTTGCTCTACGCGCGGTTCTTCACCGTTCCCCGGCGCGCCGTTCGCATCGAGCCAGCGGGCAAGCACGGCCGCATCCAGCCCGGACTGATCTACCGTCGTCATCCGCACACTCCACACTCCGTGCGGAGAATAGCATTCTCTGGCGCCCGCGCCTCGCTTTCGGCTCAGTCCTGCTTGCGTGCGCTGACCAGGAATCCGGGGGCCAGGAAGTGGCCCTCGCCGTCGCGATCGAGGTGTGCCAGCGGGCCGTCGGAGGACTCGGGCGCGTTGCCGTACACGTGCGCCGGCCGCAGATCGTCGATCCGCCAGAGCGTCGAGACGGCCTCGCGCAACTCCTCCTCGTCGAAGCCCCGCGGCCCGCCGCCCTGGTTGGCGTCGCCCAGGGCCCCGGCGGCGAAGGCCAGGATGTAGAGCGCCGCTCCCGGGGCGGCCGACCGGAGGATCGACTGCAGGTAGTCCTGGCGCTTCTCCGGCGGCAGCGCGTGAAACAGCCCGCTGTCCAGGATGGTGTTGAAGCGGCCGTCGTAGCCGCGGAAATTCGTGACATCGGCCTGCGCGAAGGTCGCCGTGGCCAGGCCGCGTTCCGCCGCCGCCACCGAAGCGGCCTCGATCGCGGTCGCGCTGCTGTCCAGGCCGACGACGGTGAAGCCGCGCTCGGCCAGCGCCAGCGACAGGGCGGCGTGGCCGCACCCGGCGTCCAGCACGTCGCTGCGGATTCTGCCTTCGTCGATCAGCCTCGCCAGCTCGGGCTGCGGCCGGCCGATGCTCCACGGCGGTGGCGTGTCCTGCCGGTACGCGGTGTCCCAATCCATGCTCGGCTCGGTCATTTTTCCTCCTCGAGATCGGCCTTCCCTGAGCCCTATTTTGCGGGGGCGAGTCCGCATGCTTTGAATGAACACGTCGCGCTGAACCACAGACAGGAAGACACCCATGCAATTGCTTCTGGTCCGGCACGCGCTGCCGCTGCGCAGCGAACACGGCGAGGGCTCAGACCCGGACCTGTCGGACGAGGGATTGGCTCAGATCGAGCGACTACCCAAGGCGCTGGACAGGTTTCCCATTTCCCGGGTGGTGAGCAGCCCGCAGCGGCGCGCCATCCAGACCGCCGAGCCGGTCGCGGCGGCGCGCGAGCTGACCGTCGAAATCGACGACCGATTCGCCGAATACGACCGCGACCTTCCGCTCTACATCCCCGTCGAGCAGATCCGCGAGGAGATGCCTGAAGAGTGGGCGCGGCTGGCGCAGGGGCACCTGCCCAGCGCGGTCGACGAGGACGCGTTTCTCGCCCGGGTGCGCGCGGCCGTCGACGACCTCGTCGCCTCCGTCGCCCCCGAGGACACCGTTGCGGTGTTCAGCCACGGCGGAGTGATCAACGTGCTGTTGCACCAGATCCTGGGCACGTCCCGGCTGTTGTCGTTCCCCGTCGACTACGCCTCGGTCACCCGGCTACTGTTCTCGCGATCAGGTGAGGCGACGGTCGCTGGGGTCAACGGTGTCGAGCACGTGTGGGACCTGCTGCCACGAAATCAGAGGTGGTAAACAAGTCCGGTGACCTCAGCTGACCAACTCGAAGGCCTCGACCTGGCCTCGCTGGACTCCTACCTGCGTTCGCTGGGCATCGGGCGTGACGGCGAGTTGCGCGCGGACTTCATCTCCGGCGGCCGCTCCAATCTGACGTTCCGCGTCTACGACGACGCGACCAGCTGGCTGGTGCGGCGCCCGCCGCTACACGGCCTGACCCCGTCGGCGCATGACATGGCCCGCGAGTACCGGGTGGTCGCCGCGCTGCGTGACACCCCGGTTCCGGTGGCGCGCGCGATCGCGCTGTGCCAGGACGAGTCGGTGCTGGGGGCGCCGTTCCAGATAGTCGAATTCGTTGCCGGCCAGGTGGTGCGCCGCCGCGCCCAGCTCGAAGCGTTCAGCCACACCGTCATCGAGGGCTGTGTCGACTCGCTGATCCGGGTCCTCGTCGACCTCCACTCCGTTGACCCCGCGGCCGTGGGGCTGGCCGACTTCGGCAAGCCCAACGGTTATCTCGAGCGGCAGGTGCGGCGGTGGGGTTCGCAATGGGCGCTGGTGCGGCTGCCCGACGACCGCCGCGACGCCGACGTCGAGCGCCTGCACTCCGGTCTGCAGGACGCCATCCCGCAGCAGAGCCGGACCTCGATCGTGCACGGCGACTACCGGATCGACAACACGATCCTGGACGCCGACGACCCGACGAAGGTTCGCGCCGTCGTCGACTGGGAGCTGTCCACCCTCGGGGACCCGCTCTCCGACGCGGCGCTGATGTGCGTGTACCGAGACCCCGCGCTGGACCTGATCGTCAACGCGCAGGCCGCCTGGACGTCACCGCTGTTGCCGACGGCCGACGAGCTGGCCGATCGCTATTCGCTGGTCGCCGGTCTGCCGCTGGCGCATTGGGAGTTTTACATGGCGCTGGCTTACTTCAAGCTCGCCATCATCGCCGCCGGGATCGACTTCCGCAGGCGGATGTCGGATCAGGCTCGCGGGATGGACTCCGACCACATGCCGGAGGTCGTCGCGCCCCTGATTTCGCGCGGGCTGGCCGAGCTGGCCAAGCTGCCGGGCTGAGTGTGCGACCACGGCTTCGAGTGTGAGGTGACGGCGCGAAATCGCCCGTTTTCCCGCCCGGGGCGCGCGGCCGAAGCCCAGGACGCATAAGCGATGGCGCGCTGCCGCCTACCGCGACGCGGCGGCGTGGTGCTTCTTGGCGGCGCGGCGCAGCTGCAGGATGCGCGCGGTGCCGACGGCCACCGTGATCAGGCCGCCGACCACGGCGGCGAGCAAAATGGCCACCCCCAGGGGCAGGCTCCAATGCCAGCCCAAGAACTGGAACGGCGTGGAGGTCGTGTTCTGGGTGATGAAAATCAGCAACAAGATCAGGATCAGGAACCCGGCGATCAGGGACGACCACAGCGCACCGGCGCGGGTGAACCCGATGGCAGGCTCCTTAGGCGCCGCGCCGGACTTGGGCGCCGCGGCGGGCTTGGCGGGTGGCTGGGTGGGCGAGGCAGGGTTGGGGCTGCTCATAGGGTCATCTTTGTCCGATCCGGCGCAGAATGAAACCACGCAGCGCAGCCGGCCCGCTTCGTCCCGGCACGGGGCGGGTTCTGACGTTACTGTCGGCGGTATGAGGATGCCGTCGCGCGCGCTCCGCGCGATCGTGCAAGCGGCGGTGTTGGTCACGGCGATCGGCGTTCTCGCGGCGTGCAGCAGCCCCGACCCGCTCGGCGCGGAGGTCCGCAGCCCGAAATCGATCGTGGTGGGATCCGCCGATTTCCCGGAATCGCAGATCATCGCCGAGATATACGCACAAGCGTTGCAGGCCAACGGCTTCGAGGTCGGCCGGCGGATGGGGATCGGCAGCCGGGAGACCTACATACCCGCGCTCAAAGACCATTCCATCGACCTGGTGCCCGAGTACATCGGC
Organism: Mycobacterium sp. E735; assembly: GCF_001666955.1. Lineage (NCBI taxonomy): Bacteria > Bacillati > Actinomycetota > Actinomycetes > Mycobacteriales > Mycobacteriaceae > Mycobacterium > Mycobacterium sp. E735. Next base: position 38,512 of record NZ_LZIX01000052.1, read on the forward strand.
AACCTGCTGCTCTACTTCGAGCCCGAGTCGACGGCGACCATGCTCGACGCCGTCGAGCTGGAGCTCGACCGCAAACTTCCCGGCGACCTCGCCGTCCTCACCCCGTCGCCTGCCGCCGACACCGACACCGTGACCGTGACCGACTCCACCGCTAATTCGTGGAAGCTGAAGACAATCGCCGACCTGGCGGCACATTCGCCGGACGTGAGATTCGGGGCGCCCTCCGCGTTCGCCAACCGCCCGGCCGGCCTGCCGGGGCTGCGGCAGAAATACGGGCTCGACATCGGGCCCGGTAACTTCGTCGCCATCAACGACGGCGGCGGCGCGGTGACGGTGCGCGCCCTGCTGGAAGGAAGGGTGAACGCCGCCAACATCTTCACCACGTCACCGGCCATCCCGCAGAACCGTCTGGTGGTGCTGGAGGATCCGGAGCACAACTTCATCGCCGGCAACATTGTGCCGCTGGTCAATTCGCAGAAGAAGTCGGACCGGCTCAAGCAGGTGCTGGACGCCGTGTCGGCGAAGCTGACCACCGCCGGGGTGGCGGGGCTCAATGCCGCGGTGGCGGGAAACTCTGGTATCGACCCCGACCAGGCCGCGCGGAACTGGTTGCGGAACAACGGCTTTGACCATCCGGTGGGCCAATGATCGTTTTCGACAACGTCAGCAAGGCATTCGCCGACGGGACCACCGCGGTGGACCAGCTCAGTCTGGTGATCCCCACCGGGAAGTTGACCGTCTTCGTCGGTTCGTCGGGCAGCGGCAAGACCACCGCGCTGCGCATGGTCAACCGCATGATCGAGCCGACGTCCGGCACCATCACCGTGGACGGGGTGGACGTGTCCACGCTCGACCCGGTGAGGCTGCGCCTCGGGATCGGCTACGTGATGCAGCACGCCGGACTGATGCCGCACCTGCGGGTGATCGACAACGTCGCAACGGTTCCGGTGCTGAAGGGACAGTCGCGGCGGGCGGCCCGTGCCGCCGCCTACGGGGTGCTCGAACGCGTCGGACTGGACATCAAGCTGGCCACCCGCTACCCCGCGCAGCTGTCCGGCGGTGAGCAACAACGCGTCGGCGTGGCGCGTGCACTGGCCGCCGACCCGCCGATTTTGTTGATGGACGAGCCGTTCTCGGCGGTCGACCCGGTGGTACGCCTTGACCTGCAAAACGAAATCCTGCGTCTGCAAAGCGAATTGCGCAAGACGATTGTGTTCGTCACGCACGACATCGACGAAGCGCTCAAGCTGGCCGACCGGGTGGCCGTCTTCCGGGCCGGCACGCTGCAGCAGTACGACGAACCCGCGCGCTTGCTGTCGCGGCCTGCCAACGACTTCGTCGCGAGGTTCATCGGCCTTGGCCGCGGCTATCGCTGGTTGCAACTCATCGACGCGGCCGGCCTGCCGCTGCACGGCGTGCGGTGCATCCCCGCGGCCAATCTTCCCGAGACCGTCGCCGACGAGTGGGCGGTGGTGGTGGACGGCGCGCACGCACCGATGGGGTGGATCGACGGCGACGGCCTGCGCCGGCATCGGGCCGGCGCGTCGCTTTCGGACAGCATGAGCGGCGTCGGCTCGCTGTTTCGTCCCGGGGGGAATCTCAGCCACGCGCTCGATGCGGCGCTGTCCTCACCGTCGGGCGTGGGCGTCGCCGTGGACGACGGCGGCAGGGTGATCGGCGGCGTGCTGGCCGGTGACGTGCTGGCCGCGGCGGAAGCCCGGCGGCGGGGGTGACGCATGCACTACCTGCTCACCCACCTCGACGATGCCTGGGCCTTGACGATCATTCACCTGCGGCTGTCGTTGGTGCCGGTGCTGATCGGATTGGTGATCGCCGTCCCCCTGGGCGCGGCGGTGCAGCGCGCGCCGGTTGCGCGCCGGCTGACGACGGCGACCGCGAGCGTCGTGTTCACCATCCCGTCACTGGCTCTGTTCGTGGTCTTGCCGATGATCATCGGGACCCGCATCCTCGACGAGGCCAACGTGCTGGTCGCACTGACCGCCTACACCGCGGCGCTGCTGGTGCGGGCGGTCCTCGAGGCGCTCGACGCGGTGCCGGCGCAGGTGCGCGACGCCGCCACCGCGGTCGGCTACCCGCCGCTGAGCCGCTTGCTGAAAGTTGAACTGCCGCTGTCCATTCCGGTCCTGGTGGCCGGGTTGCGGGTGGTGGTGGTCACCAACATCGCGATGGTCTCGGTGGGCTCGGTGATCGGCATCGGCGGCCTGGGCACGTGGTTCACCGAGGGCTATCAGACCAACAAGAGCGACCAGATCCTGGCCGGCATCATCGCGCTCTTCGCGCTGGCGGTCGTCATCGACGCCCTGATCATGGTGGCGGGCCGGCTGATCACGCCGTGGGAACGCGCCGGGCGGCCGCCGCGCCGGCGGTCGGTGGTCGCCCCGATCGTGGGGGGCGCGCGATGAACTTCGTGGCGCGGGCCGTCTCCTTTCTGCTGACCGCCGACAACTGGACGGGTCCGGTCGGGCTCGCGGCGCGCATCCTGGAGCATCTGGAGTACACCGCCGTCGCGGTCGGCGCCTCGGCCCTGATCGCCGTCCCCGTCGGGCTCGTCATCGGGCACACCGGTCGGGGCAC